>NZ_CAISIQ010000516.1 GCF_903885465.1 uncultured Nevskia sp. | reverse complement strand
AGCATCGGCTTGCGTGCCTCGATCTTGTGATTGCCCCAGGTCAGGAAGGGATCACCGGCAGCCCAGGGATCGCTGAGGAACCACACGGCACCGGGAACGAGCGGCTCGAAGCGCTGGTTCGACGGGAACTGGCGCACCCGGCGGAATTCCGGCAGGTAGCCATAAAGCTCTGGAATCTTGCGCGCATCGTAGTCCCAGACGCTCAGGAACGAGGTGCCACGGACGTCCGGCGAAGCGGCGAAGAACACGGCCTGCCGACGCAGCTCGTTCTCCAGCCCCTTGAAGACCTTGCGATCGGCACGGCCGGTGCTGTTCACCTCGACCCACTGGAAGTTGTAGTGATATTCGAGCTTGCCGCTGGCGCCGATGTCCTTCTGCTCGATGACGTAAGCAGCAGCATCGTTACGGCCGATGTTCATGGCCATGTTGCACCAGACCTGCTTGGCCTCCGTCGGATTGACGAAGGGCAGACCGCCCTGCCAGCGCTTGCCGTTTTCGTCGACAGCGTTGCCGTCGGCATCCCACTTGGCCTTGTGACCGGACTTGATGTCGGCAATGGTCGCTTCGTAGTAGTCGCCGTTATCCAGATCGCGTGGATTCAGCGTCGGTGCCTTGATCCGGATCTTGCGACCCTCCACACCGGTGATCTGCTCGTAAGCGCCCGGATCCAGCAGGTGCTTGACGTGCTCGACGTTGTCCTTGGTGATGTAGTCGCCGACCTTGACCTTGCCCTTGCTCTGGGTCTCGATCGACAGCAGCTCATCCGGATAAGCCTTGCTGATGTCGTTGATGTCCTTCGCGTAGGCCTTGTCGAGCGGCATCAGCACGCCAGAGCCGAGACCGTAAGCCACAGACTGCATCATCTTGCGGCGACCGTAATCTACGTCGTACTTTCTGATTCTGAACATGTCATTTCCTCATCACTTGAAAGCGTCCGATCAATGCCCGGGGACGATAAACCGGTGCCCCTTTTTATTTACTGGCTAGCAAGGCGGAACCGTCTTTGCCTGCGTCCATAGGGTGCGATGCATCCCCGCTGCTCTCTGCTACATATTGGGAGAGATCGATACCCTCGCCGATCATCAGATCGGTGCGGGTTGCGAACTTCGGTTTGATCAGCCACACCAGCAGCGGCAGCATGATCAGCGCAAGCACCATGTTGATGAGCATGATCGCGGCCAGCAGCAATCCCATGTCGGCCATGAATTTCAGGTCCGACAGGAAGTACCAGGGCAGGATGCCGACCAGCATGATCGAGGCGGTGAACATGATCGCCTTGCCGGTCGTTGTCATCGAAACGGTGATCGCTTTGTCCCAATCCTGGCCCTGCGCGTGGTATTCCTCGCAGATACGCGACAACAGATAGATGCCGTAGTCGATACCGACACCGACACCCAGCACGGTCACCAGCACCGAGTTGATGTCCAGGCCGATGCCCATCAGATGCATCGTTGCCAGCAGATAGAAATTCGCCAGCAGCGTCGGAACCAGCAGGATGATCGCGGCGACTGCCGAGCGGTAGGCATAGGTGGCAATGAGGAAGATCGCCGCGCAGCACAGGCCGACCAGAATCCAGTGATAGCGCTCGACGACACTGTTCATGGCCTGCTGCAAGGCGATCGTTCCGGACGCGAGACGGACGCGGATGTGCTCGTGTTCGACGCCTACCGCCGCAACGGCATTGCGCGCGGTTTCCAGCGCGCCATCGACGGTGGCCTGCTTGTTGTCGCGGTAGAACAGCGAGACCGTCGAATGCTGGTAATGGAAGTCGGTCATGTCGGCGAAGTTCAGCGGGTTCTGGCCGAAGGCCACAGCCGTGGCAGCCGCACCGACTGACTTGTCGCTGGGATCGACCGGCAGCCAGCCCGGATAGCCGCCCGAGTAGAGTCGGTTGCCCTCGTCAATGACGTCGGAGAACGAGCGCGTCACGCGAGCCGGGAATGGACCGCTCTCGGCCGCTCTCTGAATTTGCTTCGAGAGTTGATAGGCCTCCAGGGTGCGCGCCGCGCGAACCTGCGCATTTTCAGGATCTTTCGACTCGAGGATGATCTCCAGGGAGTTCACGCCAGGGAAGTGGTCGTTGATCTCGCGGACCGCGGTGTTGAAATCCGACTTCGCCCACAGCAGGTTGCTGCCCTCAACGGGATTGCCGATCGCAATCCGGCCCGCCAGCACGATCGCGGCCGTCGTGACTGCGGTCAGCACGATCAGAGTCATTTGAGCCCGGGTGCCATAGGTGAGCTTGGCCATCCCCAGCAGCAGGATCTCCTGCAACCTGTGGATGCCCTTCTTCGGCGCACCGCCAACGATGGCGTCGATGTTCTTCGGCGGCGGCAGATAGGACAGCAGGATCGCGATCAGCATGACGCCGGTCGGGATCAGGTAGACCGCCCACATGCCGCAGAACAGCGCGAAACGGCGCATCGCGGGAATCGGTGCAACGCCGATCACGAAGATCGCGATCACGTCGGTCATGATGCCGAGCACGCTGGGCGCCATCATCACGGCCAGCGTCATCTCCGAAGCCTTCACCCGATTGCGGACGTGGGCGTAGATCTCGTAGTAGCGCTCGGTGTACTGGATGCAATGCGAAAAGGAGCGCGCGACCAGCAGCAGCGGCACCACCATCAGCAGCGGCTCGATCGGCGAACGAAGCCAGCCGACCATGCCGAAGCCCCAGATCGCCGCGACGAAGCTGCAGACAATCGGGACGACGATGCCGGTGACATTGCGCATGTAGAAGGCCAGCGCCAGGACCAGCAAGGTCAGCGTCACACCGAAAATCATGTAGGTCTGCTTCTGCAGCTTGTAGACCCAGCCGGTCAAGATGGGCTGGCCAACGATGCTGAAGGCATGCTTGTCGTCGGTCGCGGCCCGCGTCAGGTCGCCGATCGATGCGAACACCTTGGCATAGTCGAGCTGGTCGTCCTCACGGAACGATAGACGCAGCAGAGTCGCCGTCTGGTCGGCCGACACGAGAAAGGCGCGGGCCACGGGCGAGCGCTCGACCTTGCGTTCGAGATCCGCGAGGTCCTTGGGATTTGTCGGCACCTCGTTGCCCATCAGCGGCTGCATCTGGATGCCGTCGGCAGTCGCCTCGGCGTAAGTCGCCTTTTCGGTCGTGATCGACAGAATGCGATCGTGATCGATGCCGGGAATCAGATCGACGTCACGGGTCAACGTCCAGACCTTCTGCAGCGTGTCGGCGTTATAGATCTTCTGGCCGTCAGTCCGCTTCAGCATGATCGTGACGGTCAGCGGATCGCCGAAATTCGGGTGATCGCGATACGTCTGCACGAAGGGATCATCGGCCGGCAGCAGATCGGCGAAGATCGTCCGGATGTCCAGCCTCGGCAGACCGGCAGCAAAGGCCAAGGTCACCAGAATGAAGAAAATGCCGACGCTCTTGCGCCGATTAACAATCCATGCAGCCAACCGGAAGCGGAAATTATCCATTAGCGGCAGACGACCTCGCTCTTGCCGGCGCCGGAAAGGCACTTGACTACGATCGCGGGGGAATTTTCACCGGCGCACATCACAACTGCCGGACTGCTGCCGACGAGCGGATTCAACATGACTCCTCCTCCTGATGGTGATTGGGCCGAATTCCCGATCCGGCTCTTTTGTGCGCGGCCCAGCTGCGGCCTTCTTGGGGATTAGATTATTCGGAGGTGGTTCCGCGACGCTTGACGGCTTGTGCAATTTCGCTGTCCCCGAGTGCACAACATTCAGCACTGGACTGCCTACTGCTCAAGCGAGCTTTGCGGATACGATCCACAGCCAAAGGAAACAGCGGCCACGAGATGAACTCCGCTGCTTGCTTGGCGCCCTCACTGAGCCGCGAAGCAAGAGCTCTGGCTCGAGCAAGCCTCCGCCCGAACAGAATTACCAAGCCGTCATATATTCGGTCGCAGCGCAGCAAAGCCCATCGGCGAAGGAGCGCCGAGGACTGGGGATTGACCGTACTAGAACGCGCATGACGCGGAGTGCAATGTGACTGTTGTTGCGTGCATATCGCCTCGCAGACCGTTGCCGACGCGGCTGGCCCGTGCGAATACTCGTCGCTCAACAACTGATCGGGCTGCTGCCTTTTCGCCACCGGCACTGGGCAGCAGAATTCCGAAGAACACCGAGGAGCACGCCCATGGCCGTTTTGAATCGTCTTGACTGGTATGACATCGCGCGCGACACCAACTGGACGCCCACGTACGTCGCCGAAAGCGAGTTGTTTCCCGAAGAGCTTTCGAGTGCCTTCGGCTTGCCGGCGGAAGTGTTCGAGGAGTACGACGAGCCGTACAAGACCACCTATCCCGAATACGTGAAGGTGCAGCGCGAGAAGGATGCAGGCGCCTATTCGGTCAAGGCGGCGCTCGAGCGCAGCAAGATGTTCGAAAACGCTTCACCGGGCTGGCTGTCCGTGCTCAAGCTGCACTTTGGTGCCATTGCCCGCGGCGAATATTCAGCGTCGAGTGCCGAAGCACGCATGGTGCGCTTCGGTCGCGCACCGGGCATGCGCAACATGGCGACCTTCGGAATGATGGACGAGATCCGGCACAGCCAGCTGCAGCTGTTCTTCCCGCACCAGTACGTCTCCAAGGACCGTCAGTTCGACTGGGCCTTCAAGGCCTACGACACCAACGAGTGGGCGATGATCGCCGCCCGTCACTTCTTCGACGATGTGATGGTCACCCGCGGCGCTGTCGGCGTGGCGCTGACGCTGACCTTCGCCTTCGAGTCCGGTTTCACCAACATGCAGTTCCTCGGCCTGGCGGCTGACGCGGCCGAAGCCGGCGACTGGACGTTCTCCAGTCTGATTTCGAGCATCCAGACCGATGAATCGCGCCATGCGCAGATCGGTGCACCGCTGGTGCAGATCCTGGTCAAGAACGGCAAGAAGGCGGAAGCGCAGAAACTGGTGGACATTTCCATCTGGCGCGCCTGGAAGCTGTTCTCGATCCTCACTGGCCCGGTGATGGATTACTACACGCCGCTCGAGCACCGGAAGCAGTCGTTCAAGGAGTTCATGCAGGAGTGGATCGTGGTGCAGTTCGAGCGCTCGCTGCTTGAACTGGGTCTCGACAAGCCCTGGTTCTGGGACGATTTCCTGCACGAGATCGACGAGCAGCATCACGGCATGCATCTCGGCGTCTGGTTCTGGCGGCCGACCGTCTGGTGGAATCCGGCTGCCGGCGTGGCTCCTGCCGAGCGCGAGTGGCTGGAGGAGAAGTATCCGGGTTGGAACGCGACCTGGGGCCAATGCTGGGATGTGATCACCGACAACGCGCTGGACAACAAGATGGAGCAGACGCTGCCGGTGACGCTGCCGGTGGTTTGCAATATGTGTCAGCTGCCGATCAACTTCACGCCGGGCCCGGCCTGGAAGACGCGCGATTTCTCGCTCACCTATGAGGCCCGCGATTATCACTTCTGCTCCGAAGGCTGCCGCTGGTGCTTCGAGCAGGAGCCGACCCGTTACCAGGATCACCTGTCGCTGGTCGATCGCTTCCTCGCTGGCCAGATCCAGCCACCGGACCTCGGCGGCGCCTTGAAGTACATGAACCTGGCGCCCGGTGAAATGGGCGAAGACGCGCTCAAGTTCGCCTGGCTTGACGAAGTTCGCGCCGAACGGCTCAAGAAAGCGAGCTGAGCAAGCCCGCCTCAAGACTGAAGACCGCAGGCGGAAGCGCTTGCGGTCTTTGCACGCACAACCCAAAGAACCCTACAGGGACAAGAGACCGATGGCTCTATTTCCACTGACGTCGAACTTCCAGGAAGACTTCGTCCTCCAGTTGCTCGCCGTCGATACCGAAAACAGCATGGATGAACTCGCCGCCGCGGCCGCAGTGCACTCGGTCGGACGTCGCGTGAAACCGCGGCCCGGCGTGCTGCGCGTGCGCCGACAGGGCACGGACGAAGCGTTCCCACGCAACCTCAAGGTCGGCGATGCCGGTCTGCGCCCGATGGAATGCGTCGAGATCTACTGGGAAGGCTCGGCCGGCAGCGTTCGCGCGCCGCGACACTGAGAACGGTCATGACGTTTCACAAAGTCTGCAAGCTCGACGACCTCTGGGAAGGCGAGATGGAAGCCTTCGATGTGGACGGCGAGGAAGTGCTCGTGGTCTGGCCAGTGGGTGGAGAACCCTGCGCCTTCCAGGGGGCCTGTCCGCATCAGGACATCCCGCTGATCGAGGGCAAGTTCGACGGCAAGACCGTCATTTGTCGCGCCCACCAATGGAGCTTCTGTGCCAACTCCGGCAAGGGCCTCAATCCTGATCACACCCAACTTGCCCGCTATCCGATCAAGGTCGAAAACGGCGAAGTGCTGGTGCAGATAGAGGGCATCAAGCCCCTGTTTTCCGCGACCTGAGGACGCTGACTTGAACGGCACCAGAAACGATATTGCAAACGCACATCTCAACAACCGGGTCGGTCCCGTGCTGCGTCAGGGAGCGCTGGCCAAGGCGGTGGCTGAAGCCGCCGAAGTCGACAATCCGGACAAGACCATCACCATTGACGACAAGGTCGCCTACGTCCGCATTTCGACCGAGGGCGAAATGATCCTGCGTCGTACGACGATCGAGGAAATGCTTGGAAAATCATTCCAGATGTACGAACTGGAAGTCGAGCTGAGCTCCTTCTCGGGTCGTATCGAGAATGGTTCCGAGCAAATTCGTTTCTATTTTGAAAAAACTCTCTAGGAGCTGTCATGAGCGAAGTTGAAATCCTGAAGCCGCTGAAGACCTGGAGCCATCTGGCTGCAAGACGGCGCAAACCCAGCGAGTACGAAATCGTGTCGGTCGCGCTGCACTACAACGACCGCCCCGGTTCGGCCGCGCCCTACGAACTGGATACGAAGCTGTTCATGAATCGCTGGTATATCCAGCATCGCAATGGCAGCCCGCTGAAGCACGATGACTGGAACGCGTTCCGCGATCCGGACGAGTTGATCTATCGCACCTATTGCCTGCTGCAGGACGGCCAGGAAACCTATGTTCATGGTCTGTTCGATCAGTTCAACGAGCGCGAGCACGACAAGGCGCTCAGCCCGCTTTGGGCCGGCACGCTCGCCCGGCTGTACGCCCCAGCGCGCTATCTGTTCCATACCATCCAGATGGCCTCCGCCTACATGGCGCAGATGGCGCCGGCGAGCACGATCAGCAACGTCGCAAGCTTTCAAGGCATGGACTCGTTCCGCTGGCTGAGCCACACCGCCTATCGCACCAAGGAACTGCAGGCCACGTTTCCGGACAAGGGTTTTTGCGTCAACGAACGGGCGTACTGGGAACAGGATCCGGCCTGGCAAGGGATCCGCGAGTTGATGGAAAAAGTACTCGTCGCCTACGACTGGGCCGAATGCTTCACGGCATTGAATCTGGTTGCCAAGCCGGCGATCGAGGAATGCGTGCTGCGTCAGCTCGGCAACGCCGGGCGACACAACGGCGACCTGTCCTTGAGCCTGCTGGCCGACGCGCAACTGATCGATGCCGCACGTCACCGCCGCTGGGCCACCGCGCTGGTCAAGATGGCGCTGGGTACCGAAGGCAATGCCGACGT
>NZ_CAISIQ010000515.1 GCF_903885465.1 uncultured Nevskia sp. | reverse complement strand
GGATGAACGTCATGCTCAGAGTCGACGACAGTATTTTCGAATATGCACTTTACGACGTGCTCAACGCGCTCGATGCGCGGCAGGAGACCGTGGTTGAGCTTGAAGCCCTGCGCAGCGAATGGCGCGCCACGGGTTTGCGCCACACCGACCTCTATCTGGCACTCGATCTGCTGACTTCGGCAGAAAGCCTGGTGTCGCCGAGCCCGGGTGCCTGGCAGCTGACTGAAGTCGGCGCTGAACGCGCGGCGCTGGTGGCGTCGGTATCGACACCGACGATGGCCGATCAGGTGGCCCGCAGCGTGCTCAAGCTGATCAAGGAACGGGTGCCGGCCGGCAGCTGTGCTCCGCGCAGCAACATGGTCCGCCGCCGTGCCGCGGGCCGCGTTCGGGTTCGTGAACTGAGCCGACCGGGCCAGCTCTGAGCCCACCGCTCGGCGACGACTGCGCCGCCGTGGTCAGTCGCTGATGTCGGCAGAAGCCGCGAACTGGCAAAATGCACCGTGGAATTTCCCACGAGCATTGCAGCGGCAGTCCCGCAGGTAACGACATGAACGTCACTCGCTCGACCTTCAACGAGGTCATGGTTCCCAACTATCAGCCCGCCGACATCGTGCCGGTGCGAGGCGAGGGCAGCCGCCTGTGGGATCAAGCCGGGCGCGAATACGTCGACTTCGCCGGCGGTATCGCTGTGACCCTGCTCGGGCACTGCCATCCGAAGCTCGTGGCCGCGCTGACCGAACAGGCCGGCAAGCTCTGGCATCTGTCGAACGTGATGACCAACGAGCCGGCATTGCGCCTGGCGCGGAAGCTGGTCGATGCAACATTTGCCGATCGGGTGTTTTTCTGCAATTCCGGCGCCGAGGCCAACGAGGCCGCATTCAAGCTGGCGCGTCGCTACGGCAACGCGATCGACCCGGCGAAGCACGAGATCATCGCCTTCTACAACGCGTTCCACGGCCGCACGCTGTTCACGGTATCGGTGGGCGGTCAGGCCAAGTACACGCAGGGTTTCGAGCCGATTCCCGGCGGCATTCGTCATCTGCCGTTCAATGATGTCGCGGCGCTCGAAGCCGCCGTGTCGAGCAATACCTGCGCGATCGTGCTCGAGCCGGTGCAGGGCGAGGGTGGCATCATGCCGGCCACCCCGGCGTTCATGGCTGCCGCGCGTCGTCTTGCCGACCAGCACAAGGCGCTGCTGATCTTCGATGAAGTGCAGACCGGCGTCGGCCGCAGCGGCCATCTCTATGCCTACCAGCATTACGGCGTTGCGCCGGACGTGCTGACCACGGCAAAGGGCTTGGGCGGCGGCTTCCCGATCGGCGCGATGCTGGCGACTCAGGCCGCTGCGGATGTGCTGGCCTTCGGCACCCACGGTTCGACCTACGGCGGCAATCCGCTGGCCTGCGCCGTTGCCGAAGCGGTGATCGACACCGTCAATGATCCGGCAGTCCTCGCGGGTGTTATCCATCGTGCCCAGCTGATTCGTGACGGTCTGGACTCGATCGGCCGCCGTTACGGCGTGTTCGCGCCG
>NZ_CAISIQ010000514.1 GCF_903885465.1 uncultured Nevskia sp. | reverse complement strand
GGCATCGTCATGCAGGAAGTCGACCGCAAGCTTGCCGCTTCATTCGGCATGGACAAGCCGGGCGGCGCGCTGCTGGCCCGGGTGCTGCCGGACAGTCCGGCGCAGCAGGCGGGCTTGAAGGCCGGCGACATCATCGTCAAGTTCAACGACACCGAGATCACCACGTCGCGAACGCTGAAGCCGCTGGTCGGCGACGTGACGCCGGGCGAAACGGTGACCCTGGAAGTGCTGCGCGACAACCGTCGGGTGACGGTCAAGGTCGAGGTCGGCGAGCTTGCCGAGCAGGATCTCGCCGATGGCGACGGTGACGGCAAAAGCAAGCCTTCCGATCCGCAGGTCCAGCCGCCGCCCGATACCGGCAAGCCGCTCGGCATCAGCGTGCAGACCCTGAGCGACATCGAGCGGCGTAGCGAGAAGGTTGTCTCCGGCGGCGTGCGGGTGGTGACGGTCGCTGCCGGTCCGGGCCGCGATGCCGGCCTGCTGGCGGGCGACGTGATCCTGTCGATCGCCGGTCAGGAGATCGACAGTAGCGAACGCTATGCCCAGGTTGCCGAACGCCTGACGCCAGGCCAGACGGTGCCGCTGCTGGTGCAGCGTCAGGGCTCGCCGCTGTTCCTGGCGCTCGCGGTACCGGCCAAGTAGGACCGTTCCTGCGATGACGCTGACCCTGTTGAGTCGCGACGGCTGCGGCCTCTGCGAGGAATTCGCCGATGCTTTCGCGGCCGCGTTTCCGGCGCAGCGTGAGCAATTGCTGATCGCCGATGTCGACAGCCGGCCGGGCTGGCAGGGCCGTTACGGTCTGATCATTCCGGTGCTGCTCGATGACGAAGGCACGGTGATCTGCGAAACCCATTTCGATGAAACGGCGGTCGGCGCCTGGCTGGCCGCGGCACTCAAGAGAGCCCCAGCATGATCGTCCGGCCGCGTCCGCACTGGTTCAGGATGCTGTTCATCTGGCGCGGCTCGGTGCTGCGCAAGCTGGTCGGTCGGCTGCTGACCATCGGTCTCATTTCGGTGAGCGCAGAGCTGATCCATCTGTATGTCGACAACAACTCGCTGACCGGGCTCAACGCCCAGCCGTTCTCGCTGATCGGCCTGGCGCTGGCGATCTTTCTCGGCTTCCGTACCAATGTCAGCCACGCGCGTTATTGGGACGCCCGCAAGCTGTGGGGCAGCATCATGAATGCCTCGCGAGCCCTGGCCCGGCAGACGCTGACCTTGACCGAATGGCCGGCGAAATCCGACGACGCCCAGCGCTTCGTCCGCACCCTGATCGCCCACAGCCACGCCTTGCGCCATCAACTGCGTGCCAGCGATCCCAGTGCCGACCTGCGCCGCCTGCTGGCGGCCGAGGACTTGCCGCGGGTACTCGAGGCGCGCTGGAAGCCGATCGTCATCCTGCAACTGCTCGGCAGCCAGTTGCACACCGCACGCCGCCACGGCGCTTCGACGGATGTGCTGGCGCTGGCGATGGAGAACAACCTGCAGACCCTGGGCGATGCGGTGGGCGGCTGCGAGGCCATTCACGGCACGCCGATTCCGCTGACCTTCTCGGTCCTGGTTCATCGCACGATCTATTTCTACTGCACGCTGTTGCCGTTCGCGCTGGTCGGCAGCATCGGCTGGTACACGCCGGTATTCGCGATGTTCGTGGCCTACACGTTCATGGCGCTGGAAGCGATTGCCGAAGAGCTGGAAGCCCCGTTCGGCATCGACGACAACGACCTGGCGCTGGAGGCGATCTGCGATTCGATCGAAGCCTCGCTGCTGGAAACGCTCGGCGAGCCGCTGCCGCCGACCAAGGCGGTGCCCAAGGATTTCGTGTTGCGCTGAAGGTTTCGCGACCTCACGGCAACGATGAACCAAAATTGGGCATCGTTGATTTTCGACGAACGAGTGCGACTGCCGGACAGGAGGTTGACAGTGTCGGCTCACGTCGCCGGCCAGACGCCATTAGCGCGCAAGTTAAGGTGCGAGCTGAAAACTGTGATCGATGTCACGAAACGGCGGCTGGCGGACGCAGAAATAGTTTTAGCCAATTCAAGGCGATGGCATTTAACAAGAAATTCATTAACGATCCGTTAGGACTTTTAATCTTGTCTCTGTGTTAACTCGCAATAAATCACCTCAAAAAGAAGGTGATGCGATCAGGGACCTGCCATGTTTCGAGCGATTGTTCTGGTGCAGCAGTGGGCTATTGCCTGCACCATTCTGATGCTGCCGGTTGCGGCAGCCTGGGCGGCCGACACAGTCCCCGACGTGATTGCTTTCCAGGCGGTGACCAACGCCGAACCCGGTAGCGTGGTGATCAGTAACAGCCAGACGATCAGCGGCATCGATGCGCCGACCCCGATCAGTGTCAGCGGTGGGGCTTACAGCATCAACGGCAGGGCCTTCACGACCAGCTCCGGACGCGTCGTCAACGGCGATAACGTTCGGGTCAATGTGACGGCGTCTGGCGCGTTTTCCACGGGGGCCAGCGCCAAGCTCAAGATGGGCTCGCCTGCCACATCGACTGCGTTCAAGGTCACCACCCGAAAAGCCGATACCGTTCCGGACGCGTTTTCCTTCGCACCGCGTACCGAAGCAGCGCTCGGCAGTGTCCAGGCCAGTGAGCCGACCACCATCACCGGCATGGAAGCCCCGGCGGCGATCAGTGTCAGCAGCGGCGGCAGCTACAGCATCAATGGCGGCGAGTTCACCACGGTAGCCGGGACCGTCGCCAACAATGCCCAAGTGCGCGCGCGCGGCACGGCGAGCACGAGTGTCAACAAGACGACCAGCGTCACGGTCAAGATCGGCGGTGTCAGCGGCGCTTTCAAGATCACCACGGTGAAGACGGCTGACACCACACCGGACGCTTTCAGCTTCCCGCCGACGGCCAATGCCCTGATCAACAGCTTGCAGACGAGTACTGCGATCACGGTCAGCGGCATCAACACCGGCGCGCCGATCTCGGTAACCGGCGGCAGCTACAGCATCAATGGCCAGCCGTTCACCACCGCAGCCGGCACGGTCAGCAATAGTGACAGCGTCACTGTCCAGCAGACTGCCTCGAGCAACTTCTCGACCACGACGACCGCCGCGCTGAAGATCGGCGCGGTCACGGGTCGTTATGCGGTCACCACCGCGGCGGCAGATACCACGCCCGATGCCTTCGGCTTCGCGTCGATCATCGATGTGCCACTCGGCAGCACCCAGACAAGCGAAGCAATCAGCGTCAGCGGCATCACGGCGCCGGCACCGGTGTCGATCGTCGGCGGGCTTTACAGCGTCGGCGGCGGCCCCTTCACCGATCGCGCTGGCAGCGTCGTCAACGGCGCTACGGTCACCGTGCAGGTGTTGGCAGGGTATGGCTATTCCGAAACCAGGACCGCCACCCTGACCATCGGCGGCGTACGCGGCACCTACAGCGTCACCACGCAGACCTTCACCGCGGATTCCACGCCGGATGCCTTCCGTTTCGAACCGGTCACTGGCGTGCCGGTGGGCAGCGTGCAGCGCAGCCAGCCAATCAAGGTTTCGGGCATCAATATCGCCGTGCCGATCTCGGTCACCGGCGGCCGCTACCAGATCAATGACGGTGCGTTCACCGCAGAATCCGGCCAAGTGGTCAACGGCGATGCGGTTATCGCTGAAGTGCCGGCTTCGAACGCAAATTCCACGACGAGCACGGCGACCGTCAGCATCGGCGGCGTCAGTGCCGATTTTTCAGCGACCACTGCCGCCGGCCCCGTCGCCGACATGGACCCGGATGCCTTCACGTTCGCGCCGACCGTCGACGCAGCGCCGGGTAGCGCCCAGATCAGCGCGCTGACATCGGTCAGCGGCATCAATGCGGTTACCGTGATCTCGATTTCCGGCGGCCGCTACAGCGTCAACGGCGGCGGCTTCACGACGTCTGTCGGTAGCGTCGTCAACGGTGACAGCGTTACGGTGGAATTGATCGCCAGCGACCAGTTCGCCACCGGCACCGAAGCCGTGCTGACCATCGGCAGCATCAGTGCCAGCTATCGCGTCACGACGCGGGCGGCGGACACCACGCCGGACGCCTTCGCGTTTGCCCCGGTCGTCGACGCGGTGCCCGGCAGCACCAGCAGCAGCGCGGCCGTCATCATTGGCGGCATTGACGTGCCGGTGCCGGTCACCATCGTCGGCGGGCAGTACAGCATCGGAGACTCGGCATTCACCGACAGTGCTGGCGAAATCCGCAACGGCGATTCGGTCCGCGTTCGCGTGCTCGCGTCTGCTGCCTACGCGACGACCACCTCGGCAACGCTGAGCATCGGCGGTGTCACTGCGGCCTTCAATGCCACCACGGTGACGGCCGACGTCACGCCGGATGCCTTCAGTTTCAAGGACAACCCGGCCGCCTTCCCGCTGCTGGCAACGGTCAGCGAACCGGTGACGGTCAGCGGCATCACGGCACCGATCACGGCCTCGGTCAGCGGTGGCGAATACAGCGTCAACGGCGCGCCGTTCCTGACCATGCCGGGGCCGGTCAGCAATGGTGACAAGGTGCGTCTGCTGGTGATTCCAACTGCCAATCGCGGCGATGTCACCTCGGCAAGCTTGAGTCTCGGTGGCATCAGCGGCACGTTCACCGTGACCGCCGATGCCCCAGCCGATGATTTCCCGGACATCTTCGAGTTCCGCGACACCGTCGGCCCACGAAGCTCGACGGTCCGCAGCGAAACGATCGTGATGCGCGGCATCAATGTCGCGACGCCGATCTCGGTCAGTGGCGGCAGTTACAGCATCAACGGCGGGGCCTTCACCAGCGCGAAATCGACCGTGCGCGGCGGCGATCAGCTGAGCTTGCAGGCGACCAGCGTCAGCGGCTTCAGCGGCAAGTCGTCGGTGACCCTGACTGTCGGTAGTTCAAGCGCGGTCTGGACAATACGGACTGAAGGCGATCCTTCGAAACTGCAGTCCTTCACCTTGGTCAACGCTTCGATATTTGCCGGTGGTGCCGTAGTGCCGGGGAGTGTCCAGACGACCGTGCCGATCACCGTCTACAACCCGCCATCGGCAACTGCGATCAGCGTCACCGGCGGCAGTTACAGCATCAACGGCGGAGCGTTTACCTCGGCGGCGGGAACCGTTGTCAGCGGCGATCAGGTGGTCGTGCAGTTTTCGGCATCGACGAGCTTCGCCACCCAGACGTCGGTGACGCTGCGCATCGGCTCGTTCAGTTCGACGCTGACGGTGACTTCGACCGTCGACCCGGTGGCGGCCACCCCGACCTCCGAGACCGATTGCAGCAGCTACGTTTATCGGGATCAGGCACCGGTGCCGTTGCGGGTTTTCGTCTGCAAGCCATCGGGATGGCGCGCAACGGATCGCCGATCGGCCCTGGTGCACTGGTTCGGCGGCGGCTTCATCTTCGGCAACGTCGATAGTTCGGCTGGAGAAGCGCGGTACTGGGCAAAGACTTACGGCATGGTCGGTATCGCACCGGATTATCGCGTCAACGATCGTTTCGGAACCTACTGCCAGGTCTCTGCAGATGACGGCCGCGCAGCTGTTCGCTGGGTACAGGATCACGCTGCGGACCTGGGCATCGATCCGGGCCGAGTCGTGGTCTCGGGTTCATCGGCGGGAGGCGGCGTTGCATTCTTCGCAGCAATGCGCGACGCACCGGTGAGCGGCAGCGCCGCGGACAACCCCTTGATGCGGCCTGCCGCGGTCGTGACTCGTGCCGGCGTTCCAGACATCACTACCGAATCCCATATTCAGTCCTACCGCAGTGCCGATCGCTTCTCGACTTACGGATCGATCATCTCTCCCAGCATCAATCTCGATGCCGATTTCCCGCCGGTGCTGATGGATCACGGCGACCAGGACACCACTGTTGCGCCCACCCCCAGCGTCCATTTCTGCTCGGCCTTGATCCGGCTTGGTCGAATCTGCGAGTTCAACAGCAAGGCCGGCTACGGTCACGATCTATCCAGCGGACCGAACGGCCTGGATGATCTCCACGAGGAAACGCGTGTGTTTCTGACAAAACTCGGCTTGTTGCCGGCGCTGCGATAGCGCGTTGAAATGTTATCGGGAGTCGGAAAGACCGGATTTCTCTGACAGCCGAATTAGGCAATGGCCCCTGCGCGATGCTGATTGTCTGGCCAGTCGAGCAAGCCCTGCTCTTTGTCCGCTGACCGCGCCAGCAGGGTGGCTGCGCGCAGGGCATGCCCATTGATGCTGACAAGGACTCCGTGCACCGACGGTCCTTCAATGTTGCTTCGTTCAGCCCCATCTGCTGCTGCGCTACGCAGAGGTGAACAAGCAGGATCGGACATGCCGAATGCCCGAAGACTGTCAACGACTCGTATGGGCAGGGGAAGATCAGGTGATCGGCTTGGCAGCTCCTGCGCAATACGATCAGAGGGCTGGTAGGAATTGTGATTGAGATCACAGTGTTGTAGCTGGAAAAACAATAATAAATTGATGTAATTCAATGAGATATATTGAATCAGCAGGTTCG
>NZ_CAISIQ010000513.1 GCF_903885465.1 uncultured Nevskia sp. | reverse complement strand
CTGTCGCGCACCGGATGCCTGCGGATATCGACCGACATTGCCACGGGCGTTGGCATTGGCGCGGCCGCTATTGCCACGGTCCGTACCGGCCAGTTGGCCGTTGCTGTTGCCGAGAGGACGGCAGTCCGGCAGACGCTGCTGATTCGAGCCGTTGCTATAGCTATTACGGCTGGAATAATTGCTGCTGCCAGAATTATTGTCGTTGCGAACGTCGGGGTTGTCGCCTGTCCCGGTCTGCGTCGACAACTTCTTGTCGCGGAAACTGCCATCGGGCGAGGCCACCGCGCCACCGCTGCTGGCACCGCTGGTGCCTAGCGCCTCAAGCGCGCGCTGCCGCTGTTCAGGCGTCAACTGATCGATCGACGAAGGATCGAACGGCAGCTGAGCCTGAACGGCGGCCCACGGCAGGCAGCCGATCAGCAGGCCAGCCACGAAGGCGGAGGCAGTCGGGAAGATCCGCGTTCTTACAATGGGCATGAATTCGTTCAAAAGATTGAAATATCGCCAACAGCGCCGGCGGATCGTAAGGATAACGGCTCCACTGCGCCACTGCGGAATATTCGGCTGCGGCGTGTTGTTGCTACCGCAGGGCATTCAGCGCTGGACGTTGCCGAACCTGACAGCTATCCTGACGGCAGTCTCGATGCACCTCCAGCTGGGGCGTCCCGAGTCGCCCGAACCTCTCAGGAGCTTACAAAAATGAAGCATGTAGTCACCGGATTGACCCTCGCCCTGCTCGCCGCCACCTCGACCGTGGTGTCTGCTGCCGACCCGGCTCCCGCTGGTGCTGCGGGCAGCGTTGAAAAGGCCTCGACGTTTGCCAATGGCAATGTCGCCACGATCATCGCCATCGGCGCCGGCGCCGCTACCGGCATCGCCGTGTACGTGCTGGGTGCCAGCGATGGTGCCAACTCGACTTCGACCTCGACAGCAACGGCGACTTCGACGGCGACTGCAACGACCCGCTAAGGGCCGTCGCAGCAACAAAAAAGCCGCTCTTCGGAGCGGCTTTTTTTGTGGGTCTGCTGATTGGCTGTTGGTAATCGCAGCCGATCACCACAGCTTCAAACCGCGTCGGGCGGCGGCTCGATGGCTGGTCTCAGCACTTCCATCGTGATTGCCGCCACTTCCGGGCAGTATTGCTGGCGGGATTTCAGCATCAGCCCGCTGTCGACATCGAACCAGTAGCGGTTTTCGGCTTTCCAGCGCCATTTGCCGACCTTGATGTGCTCGCTCAGCATCACCGTGCGCCGCGTGCGACCGACCAGGGTCAGTGTTTCCTCACCGAGCCATTCGCAACGCGATTCCACCGGCACGCTGAAGTCATCTTTCGGGCGCAGATCGATAATGCGGCCGACACGCGAGTCTTCAGTGCCAGGCACGCGATGCAGCACCGGCAGCAACGAATCAGCACCGGTCCAGCGAGTGCCGAGCAGATCGCGCGGCATGCCGATGGTCTTGACCAACCGGCCACGCTCGGTAATCAGCACCACCCGATCGGCCGACGCCCAGTGCAGCTTCGCGCCGTTGATGTTGGCCAGGATCATGATCACCGGCGCACTGCTGCCAATGCGCACACCCATGCTCGCGTAGGGGATGTCGTCGATCTGTGCATTGGTCAGCGCATAACCATCGCTGCCGAACAGACTGCCCGGCTTCTTGAATGGCGCTCCAATCAGCTGCAGCGATGGGCTGGCGCAGCCAGTTGTCAGCAATCCGCCCACCGCGCCCAGCCCCGCGAGCAGAACTCGACGGCGGCTCAAGCGCGGGTCAGCGGTCGGTTCAGAGGCTTGTTCGAAATGGGGCATCGGATGGTCGATGACGATCACCGGTAAAATGCGGGGAGGCAGTGTAACCGCTGCGAGTATCGTGCCAGTCGATGGCACTGCAATGAATCCTGCGGCCCCGTCCGCTGCCCCTGCCGGACGCCGCCCCCTGCCGTGACTGACGAAACCTCGACCCTCTCCCCTACCGGCCAGCCGTCCGCACCCTTGCCCGGTCCGCTGTTCGTCACCTGTGCGCGTGGCCTGGAACCGCTGCTGGTCGACGAGCTGAAAGCCATTGGTCTGAGCGAAGTCGCCGAGCGCGGCGGCGGTGTCACCGCCAGCGGCACCTGGGCCGATGCCTATCGCGCCTGCCTGTGGTCAAGACTGGCCAGTCGCGTGCTGCTGCCACTCGATTTTTTCGAGATCGAGGATGCCGATGCGCTGTATGAAGGCGCCAAGCGCATCGACTGGACCGCCTGGTTCGATGTCGGTTCGAGCTTCGCCATCGATGTCGCCGGCCGCTCGAACACCGTCACGCATACCCATTTCGCCGCGCTCCGGGTCAAGGACGCGCTCGCCGATCGCTTTCGCGACGTTCACGGTCGCCGACCGAACGTCGACGCCGACGATCCCGACGTGCAGATCCACGTCCATCTGCATGGCGCACAGGCCACCATCAGCCTCGATCTGTCCGGCGAAAGCCTGCACCGGCGCGGCTATCGTCTGGCAACCGGCGGCGCACCGCTGAAGGAGAACCTCGCTGCGGCAATCCTGATCCGCAGCGGCTGGCCCGCGGTGTTTGCCCGCGGCGGCAGCCTGTTCGATCCGATGTGCGGCTCCGGCACCCTGCTCCTCGAAGCGGCCCTGATGGCCGGTGATGTTGCTCCCGGCCTGATGCGCACGCGGCACGGTTTCCTGGCACTCAGCACCTGCGAGATCGATAACTGGCGCGCGTTGATGGATGAAGCGAAAGCGCGCCGGGAAACTGGCGCGGAGCGCATTCCGACGATGTATGGCGCCGATCTCGACCCGGCCGCGCTGAAAGCCGCGCGCGGCAACATCGAGCGGGCTGGTCTGGCCTGGAAGATCAAGCTGACCGAGGCCGATGTCTCCCTGATGCGGCCACCAACCGCGACGCCAGGCCTGGTGGTCACCAATCCACCTTACGGCGAACGCATGGGCAGCGAGGCCGAGATGGTCAAACTGTACAGCCTGCTCGGGGCGCTGCTGAAGCAGCACTTCCATGGCTGGCGCGCCGGCGTATTCACCGGCCGGCCGGACCTCGGACCACGCCTAGGCCTGCGCGCCGAGCGGATGTACGCCTTCTACAACGGCGACCTGCCCTGCAAGCTGCTGACCTTCGACATCGCCGCGCGCGATCCGGATGCCGCGCTGCCGGCGCAGATCGTCGACGGCGATTTCGCCAATCGCCTGCGCAAGAATCTCAAGCATCTCGGCAAATGGGCCAAGCGCACCGGCGTCAGCAACTACCGCCTGTACGATGCCGACCTGCCCGACTACGCACTCGCCGTCGATCTCTATCAGACCGATCAGCTGCACGTGCACGTGCAGGAATACGCGCCGCCGAAGACCATCGATCCGGTCCACGCCGAGCGCCGCCTGCGTGAAGGCTTGAACGCAATCCAGCAGGTGCTGGAAGTGCCGATCTCGAACATTCACCTGAAGGTACGGCGTCAGCAGAAGGGCGATTCGCAATACGGCCGCCAGGGCGAAAGTGGCGCGCTGCATGTGGTCGACGAACACGGCTGCCGCCTGCAGGTGAACTTCACCGATTACCTCGACACCGGCCTGTTCCTCGATCACCGGCCAATGCGGATGCGCATCCGCGCCGAAGCGCAGGGCGCACGTTTCCTGAATCTGTTCTGCTACACCGGCTCGGCCACCGCGCAGGCGGCCGTGGGCGGCGCGATCGAAAGCGTGTCGGTCGATCTGTCGAACACCTACCTGGACTGGGCGCGCGAAAACCTGCGCCTGAACGGCATCCGCATGGTCGATGTCGAGCGTCGCAGCGCCAAGGAAAATCCGCATCGCTTCTATCGCGCCGACTGTCTCGCCTGGCTCAAGGAGCAGGCTGACAAGTCCCGCCCGCCGCAGTTCGACCTGATCTTCTGCGACCCGCCGACCTTCTCGAACTCGAAGAAGATGGACGGCACCCTGGATATCCAGCGCGACCATGTCGAGATCATCACCCTGTCCGCACAACTGCTGGCGCCCGGCGGCGTGCTGTACCTCTCGTGCACTCGCAAGCGCTTCCAGCTCGACGACCTGAAGCCGCACGGCCTCGATGTCGAGGACATCACGCCAAAGACGCTGGACGAGGATTTCAAGCGGCCGCCCGCTGCGCATCGCGCCTGGGCGATCCGGAAGGTCGGCGCCGTCTGGCGTCTGGCCGGCCAGACAGCCGAAACCAGAATTCCAGGCAAAGCAAAGCCTTAGAAAATACTTTCGTAGATCTCCAAGATCGCTGTCGATTTTGCTGACGGCCGTTCGACGTAGAGACAAGAGCGGAAATTCGGCCTGGCGATGATCGCCGGCTGATCCGGCTCCCTCACTCGAAGCCACCGGAGATATGCCATGTTCAAACTGATTGTCGCCGTCATCGCCGTGCCTCTGGCCGGCGTCCTGATCGCCGCCGCGCTCAAGCCCGACAGCTTCAGCGTCCAGCGCTCCACCCGGATCGACGCAACGCCGGAAACGATCTTTGCGCTGATCAACGACCTGCACCAGTTCAACCGCTGGAACCCCTACGAGCGCAAGGACCCGGCGATCAAGGGACGCTACAGCGGACCCGCCAGCGGCGTCGGCGCGGCGCACGCCTGGGAAAGCGCCAAGGTCGGCACTGGCCGCATGGAAATCTCGTCCAGCTCGCCACCCTCGAAGGTCGAGATGAAGCTCGAGTTCATCAAACCGTTCAAGGCCACCCATCAAGTCGAATTCGCGATGGCGCCGACTGCCACCGCGACTGAAGTCAGCTGGACGATGTCCGGAGCAATGCCGTTCATCTCCAAAGTCATGAGCGTCTTTGTCAGCATGGACCAGATGATCGGCAAGGATTTCGAGGATGGCCTGGCCAACCTGAAAACCATCGCCGAGCAACCAAGCACGACCGAATCCAGCCGTGCCGACTCCCCACAGAGCACCCGCACGCACAACGAGGAGCAGTCATGAACTACGTCGACGGTTTCGTCATCCCCGTTCCGAAAGCCAAGCTGGACGCCTACCGCAAACTAGCCGAAAAAGCAGCCGCGATCCTGCGCGAGCTCGGTGCGCTGGAAGTCCGCGAATGTGTCGCCGATGACGTCAAGACCGGCGTGCAGACCTCGTTTCCGCAGAGCGTGTTGCTGAAGGACGACGAGGTGGTGGTGTTCTCTTGGATCGTCTTCGAATCACGCGAGGCGCGCGACAAGATCAACGCCGCGTTCATGGCCGATCCACGCATGGCCAGCATGATGGATCCCAGCACGCATCCGTTCGACAGCAAGCGGATGTTCTTTGGCGGCTTCAAGGTGCTGGTGGCAGCTTGAACCTCACCTTGGCCCCGCGCAGGACTTGGCCGGCTGTGCCGAGTCCTGCAGTGATTCAAGTCTTCGGCAGCGTCACACCGGTCTGCCCTTGATATTTACCGCCCCGATCGCCGTACGACGTCTCACAGATCTCATCGCTCTCGAAGAACAGCATCTGCGCCACGCCTTCGTTGGCATAGATCTTCGCTGGCAAGGTCGTGGTGTTCGAGAATTCCAGCGTCACGTGGCCTTCCCATTCGGGTTCGAGGGGGGTGACGTTGACGATGATTCCGCAGCGCGCGTACGTGCTCTTGCCGAGGCAGATGACCAGGGTCGAGCGCGGGATGCGGAAGTACTCAACGGTGCGCGCTAGCGCGAACGAGTTCGGCGGGATGATGCAGACATCGGACTTAAGGTCGATGAAGCTGCGCTCGTCGAAGTTCTTCGGATCAACGATCGTCGAATTGATGTTGGTGAAGATCTTGAACTCGTCTGCGCAACGCACGTCGTAGCCATAGCTCGAGGTGCCGTAGCTGACGATCTTGTTGCCGTTGGCGGTGCGAATCTGGCCGGGCTCGAACGGCTCGATCATCCGGTCGCTGGCGGCCATGCGCTTGATCCACTTGTCTGACTTGATGCTCATCGGCGGCGGGTTCGGTCTGGCTGCGGGGTTTCGGGACGTGATTATCGCTGAAGCACTTCGAGGTCTTCGACCCAGATGACCTCGCAGGCGCCAGCGCCGGTATCGTCGCGGCGCAAGGAACTGCGAATCTGCATGCCGTTCGGCGCCACGGCTTCGACGAGCCGCCCGCGCAAGCGGATCAGCTGACCACGCCGAAGTGCCGAAATCCGCCGCCCAATCACCGACGTCGCCGGGATCAGGTGCATGTTCGCTGCACTATTGATGATCTGTTGCTCGGGAATCGGAAACTGGGCGACGTGCCAGTACATGAAGCGCCCGCTCTGGCTGAGCTCGATCTGTGCCAGCACGGCGCTATCGGACATCGCGCCCCAGCCGAGACCGACGTCGACTGGCACCAGCCCGGCCAGCCGGTCGAAGCGATAACTTTCAGTGGTCAGCACGCGGGCTTCGAGCGCGAAGCCGGCCAACGGCGTCAGTCGATAGCCGCGATGCACGAACGGCGCGGCCTCATCGCCTGACAGCGCTGTCTGTGCAGGCGCTTCAGCGATCAGCACGCCGGGCGGCTGTTCGACTTCGCGATGCGTCCAGGCATTCCAGCCTCCCCACCCAGCCAGGGCCAGCGCGATCCAGACCCAGCTGACAGACCGGTTCAGCATCGCGGGCCGGGCACGAATCAGTCGTCGCTGATCGACAGATTCGGGAAGGCCAGTTCGCCAGCCACGCCATAGGCCAGACGCGCCGCAGCCAGACGGGCGATGTCGCGGTAGCGCAGACTCAATTCCGAGCGCGGATCGGCGGCGACGGTCGGATTGCCGCTGTCGGCCTGCAGGCGAATACGCATGTCGAGCGGCATCTGGCCGAGCAGCTCGGTGCCCGCTTCACGCGCCAGCTTGTCGCCGCCGCCGGTACCGAAAATCGCCTCTTCATGGCCGCAGTTGGTGCAGACATGGGTCGCCATGTTCTCGATCACGCCGAGCACCGGAATGCCGACCTTGCGGAACATCTCCAGGCCTTTGCGAGCATCGAGCAGAGCGATGTCCTGCGGCGTGGTGACGATGACGCTGCCGGCCACCGGCACTTTCTGCGACAGGCTCAGCTGGATATCGCCGGTGCCCGGCGGCATGTCGACGATCAGATAGTCGAGATCGTCCCAGACGGTGTCGGTCAGCATCTGGGTCAACGCCTGCGTGGCCATCGGCCCGCGCCAGACGGCCGGCTGGGCATCGTCCTTGAGCAGGAAGCCGATCGACATCGCCTGCAGGCCGTGGGCGATGATCGGATTGATGCGCTTGCCGTCCGGCGAGCTGGGCCGCTCGCGCGACCCGAGCATCAGCGGCTGCGACGGCCCGTAGACGTCGGCATCGACGATGCCGACCCGCGCCCCTTCGGCCTGCAGCGCCAGCGCCAGATTCACCGCGACCGTCGACTTGCCGACGCCACCCTTGCCCGAAGCCACCGCAAGGATATTGGCGACCCCCGGCAGCGGGTTCAGGCCTTTCTGCACCGCCTGCGGCAATACGCGGCAGCCGATGCGCACCTGCACCTCGACACCACAGGCGGCCAGCAGCAGCGCTTTCACGTCATCGACGATGCCGGCCGCGATCCCCGCTGCCGGGAAGCCCAGTTCAATCGAAACTTGAGGGCTGTCGCCCGGCGTCAGTTCGGCAATGCATTCGGCACTGACCAGGCCGCGGCCGATCAGCGGATGAATGTAGCTATCGAGCGCAGCAAGCAGGGATTCGCGGGTAGCAAGCACGGGCGGTTCACGAACGGTGGAAAGGCTGCGCTATTGTCTCGCATTCCGCCGCCCTCGCCCGCCCGCATCCGCACATGAGCTTCAGCTTCGTCTGGCACGACTACGAAACCTTCGGCACCGACCCGGCCCGCGATCGCCCCTCGCAGTTCGCTGCGCGGCGTACCGATGAAAACCTGGAGCCGATCGGCGAACCGCTGGTGATCTTCTGCGCGCCTGCGATCGACGTGCTGCCGCATCCGGAAGCCTGCCTGATCACCGGCATCACGCCACAGCAGGCCCGTGACGAAGGCCTGCCGGAGTACGAGTTCGCACGCCAGATCGACGAGCTGTTCAGTGTCCCTGGCAGCTGCGCGGCCGGCTACAACTCGATCCGCTTCGATGACGAAGTCACCCGCTATCTGCTTTATCGCAACTTCCACGAGGTCTATCTGCGCGAATGGCGCGGCGGCAACTCGCGCTGGGATCTGATCGATGTCGTCCGCCTCTGGCATGCACTTCGGCCTCAGGGGCTGGAATGGCCGGTCGGCGACAACGGCGCCACCACCTTCAAGCTGGAACGCTTGAGCCGCGCCAACGGTCTGGTCCACGAGAAAGCCCATGACGCGCTCAGCGATGTCGACGCCACCATCGCCGTCGCCAAACGTCTGAAGACCGCGCAGCCGCGGCTGTTCGAACACACCCTGAAACTGCGCGACAAGAAATTCGCCGCAACCCTGCTCAACGTCCACGAGATGGCGCCGGTCGTTCACGTGTCGTCGAAGATCCCTGCCATGCGCGGCTGCATGGCCGTGATCGCGCCGATCGCGATGCACCCGACCAACAGCAACTGCGTGTTGACCTTCGATCTGAGCTGCGACATCGACGAGCTGCTGGAGCTCGATGCCGACGATCTGCGTGATCGCGTGTTCGCGTCGAACGACGATCTGCCCGATGGTCTCACTCGCCTGCCGCTGAAAGGCGTGCACCTGAACAAGTCGCCGATGCTGTCGCCGCTCGCCACGCTGCGTGGCCCGGATGCCGAGCGCTGGGGCATCGATATCGCTGCCTGCCTCGCCAATCAGGCGAAGTTGCTCGCCGCCGGCGATGCACTGCGCGACAAGGTTCGCGAAGTGTTCACCCAGGAACCGCGCGACTGGGCCGATCCGGAACTGTCGCTGTACGGCGGCTTCCTGGCCGACGCCGACAAGCCGCGCCTGGCGAAAGTCCGCAATGCCGGCCCCGACACCATCGCCCGCCTGCACGGCAGCTTCGCTGACGCGCGCTACGACGAACTGCTGTTCCGCTACCGCGCGCGCCATTACCCGGACACGCTCGACGAAGACGAGCGCGCGCGCTGGCAGGACTTTGTGTCCGGCAAGCTGCTCTACGACACCGGCGTCGCCAGCCTGACCCTGAACGCCTATCGCGAGCAGGTCGCGATGATGGCCGAGCGCGAAGGCAACCCGGAGCGGCTACGGGTGCTGGCGCAGTTGGCGGTGTGGCCGGAGGAATCGGGGCTGGAGGCTTTGCTGCGTGCTTAAAGCTTCGCCACCAGCTGCCCCATGCGCTCGGTCAGCTTGACGTTTTCGCGGTAGTCCACAGGCACCGCGATCAGCGCGGGTCCGGGCTGGCAAAAGGCTTCTTCCAGCGCGCCCGGCAGCTGGTCGGTTGCCGTCAAGGTTCGGCCCCAGCAGCCGAATGATTGCGCCAGCAGTTCGAAGTCCGGATTGCTGAATTCAAGCGGGAAGTGCTTACCGAACTCGTTCTGCTGCTTCCATTCGATCAGGCCGTAACTGCCGTCGACCCAGATCATCACAACGATGTTGAGCCGGTAACGAACGGCCGTTTCCAGGTCCTGCAGGTTCATCAGGAAGCCGGCGTCGCCGCAGATCGCCAGCACGCGCTTTTCGGGCGCGGCGAACTTGGCGCCGATGGCACCGGGCAGCGCGAAACCCATCGAGCAGAAGCCGTTGGAGATCATCACGCTGTTCGGCGTTTCCGCCGGGTAATAGCGGCCGATCCACAGCTTGTGGGCGCCGACATCAGACAGCAGGATGTCGTCAGCCTTGAGGAATTCGCGCACGTCCCAGAGAACTTTCTGCGGTTTGATCGGGAACGCGCTGTCGTTGCGTTCGCAGCCGTGATCGGCGGCGATCTGCTCCCGCAGCGGCTGCCATTTGCCGATGTCGTGCAGCGGCAGGTTTGCCGAGTGATCGCGATCGAGCACAGCGCTGATCTGGGCCAGGGTGCCAGCGATGTCGCCGACTACATCGGCGGCCACGGCGTAATCCTGATCGACCTCGGCGGGCAGGAAATCGACGTGGATGATCTGCTTGTCGCGCCTGGCATTCCAGAATTGCGGGCTGTATTCGACCAGGTCATAGCCGATCACCAGCACCGCGTCGGCGGATTCCATTGCCTGATTGCCGTAGTCGTGCGCCTGCAGGCCGATGGTGAACAGGTTGTGCGGGTCCGAACGCGTCAGCGCACCCTTGCCCATGAAGGTGTTGAACACCGGCAGGCCGGTCTTGTGGGCCAGGGCGCTCAACTGCACGGCAGCGCGGTCCCGCAGCGCGCCGTTGCCCGCGAGGATCACCGGGTTCTTCGCCTTGACCAGGATCGCCACCGCCTGTTCGACAGCTTGAGCATCCGCGGTCGGCCGGCGTGTCTTGTAGACCGGCATCGGCGCGCCAACCAGCTGGTGCTTTGCCACATCCTCCGGCAGCTCGATGACGCAGACGCCGGGCTTCTCGGTTTCCGCGAGCTTGAACGCCTTGCGCAGAATTTCCGGGATCGAATCGGCGGCGATGATCGACTGCGCCCACTTGGAGATCGGCCGCATCATCGCGATCGCGTCCATGTTCTGGTGGCTTTCCTTGTGCAGCCGGCGCGTCGAGCCCTGGCCGATGATCGCGACCACCGGCGAGCGGTCGAGATTGGCGTCGGCCAGACCGGTGACCAGATTGGTCGCGCCCGGCCCGAGGGTGGCCAGACAAACGCCGGCACGTCCGGTCAGCCGGCCGTAGACATCGGCCATGAACGCTGCCGCCTGCTCGTGGCGAACCAGGATGAAGCGAATCTTCGAATCCAGCAGCGCGATCATCAGATCGGCGTTTTCCTCGCCGGGCAGGCCGAAGATGAGTTCGACACCTTCGGCTTCGAGGCAGCGCACGAACAGCTCGGCAGCCTTGATGGTCTTGCCACCGGTTGCCGCGTCAACGGCCTTTGCATCATTCATGAGCTTGGGTCTGCCTGTCTGAGGGGAGCCGGCGCAGGCGTCATCGTCCTGATCATCCGGGCATGTGTGGCTTGGACTGGATCGCCCCGCCGCAGTTCAGCCGGCCGGCGAACCTGAGCCAGAGTGTCCGGAATGCTTGGGCCTGCGTGCGATAATCGCGCCTCGTTTCAAGCCGCCCTCGCACCATGTCCGCCCGAAAGATTCTCGTCACCAACGCCCTGCCCTACGCCAATGGCCCGCTGCACCTCGGCCACATGGTCGGCTACATCCAGGCCGACATCTGGGTGCGCTTCCAGCGCATGTGCGGCAATGAGGTGACCTACGTCTGCGCCGACGACGCCCACGGCACGCCGATCATGCTGGCCGCCGAGAAGGCCGGCGTCGCCCCGGAAGCGTTCATCGCCGGCATGCAGGAATCCCACGCGGCCGATTTCGCAGCCTTCGGCGTGGCCTTCGATCACTACCATTCGACGCATTCGGACGAGAACCGGAAGCTGTCGGAATCGATCTATACGAAGCTGAAAGCGAAGGGTTACATCGCCAGCCGCTTCATCGAGCAGGCCTACGATCCAGTCAAGGAAATGTTCCTGCCGGATCGCTACATCAAGGGCGAATGCCCGAAGTGCGGCACTGCCGACCAGTACGGCGACAACTGCGAAAACTGCGGCGCGACCTACGGGCCGACCGACCTCAAGAACCCGAAGTCGGTCGTCTCCGGCGCCACGCCGGTGCTGAAGGAATCCGAGCACTACTTCTTCACGCTGTCGAAGCTACAGGCCGAAGTCCAGCAATGGCTGGAAGCCGCGAACGTGCATTCCAGCGTCAAGGCCAAGCTGCGCGAATGGCTCGATGGCGGCCTGCGCGACTGGGATATCTCGCGCGATGCGCCCTACTTCGGCTTCGAGATTCCGGATGCGCCGGGCAAGTACTTCTACGTCTGGCTCGATGCGCCGATCGGCTACTTCGCCAGCCTGAGCGCCCTGCTCGGCAACGACGAAGCCAAGCTCGCCGAGTTCATCGGCCCGGATTCCACCGCCGATATGTGGCACTTCATCGGCAAGGACATCATCAACTTCCACGGCCTGTTCTGGCCGGCGATGCTGAAAGGCGCTGGCCATCGTCAACCGACCGGGCTATCGGTCAACGGCTATCTGACCGTCAACGGCGCGAAGATGAGCAAATCGCGCGGCACGTTCATCAAGGCGCGCACCTTCCTCGACGCCGGTCTGAATCCGGAATACCTGCGCTACTACTTCGCGGCGAAGCTGTCCGATGGCGTCGACGATCTCGATTTGAATCTCGATGATTTCGTGGCGCGCGTGAACAGCGACATCGTGGGCAAGTACGTGAATATTGCCAGCCGTTGTGCCGGATTCATCGAAAAAAGATTCGATGGCCGCTTGGCGGAATTCTTCGATGATGAGTTCGCGGATTGGTACCGCCTGTACTTCATAGAAGCAGCAAGCTCAATTCGTCAGGCGTACAACGATCGAAACTATCTTGCCGCGATCTCACAAATTATGGGTCTGGCTGACAGTGCGAATGAGTGGATTCATGATCGCGAGCCTTGGGTTCTAGCAAAGAATATTGATGCCGAGTATCCGGAGCCTGAAAAAATTTCAGCGCAACTTCATCAGGTTTGTTCGATTAGTTTGAACATTTTTCGGG
>NZ_CAISIQ010000512.1 GCF_903885465.1 uncultured Nevskia sp. | reverse complement strand
CGGGGGAGAAAGCGAAGTCTTTATCTCACTGTCGGAAGCGCTCCGCGCAGCACGCGCGGTGAACGGCAGCATCCGGCGGACGAAGCGGCGTAACCCTGCTGACACGGACTCAGCCTAAGCTCTCAGCCGCAGTCGTCACTCAAAAAAGAAAGCCGCCTTGCGGGCGGCTCAATTACATCGGAGTCGGATTCAGCGTCCGTAGCACCGGGGGCCGCACAAGGCGGCGCCCGGTGTGCGTCAGTACGAATAGCTGAGCGTGATTCGGCCGTTGATCGGCTCGATCGGGTGGAAATGAGTGTCGTCGACCCCTTCGGCCGCCTCGCCTTGCAGACGCGAGGTGTAGAAGTAATCGATGTCGTGATCCTTGGAGTCGAACAGATTGTTGATCTGGCCGCTGATCCTGAAGCTGCGGCTGATCCGGTAACCGGCGCCGATGTTGACCACTGTCGTCGAGTTCGATTTGACGCTGTTGTCCTCGGCCAGCGGACGCGGTCCGAAGTAGCGCACGCGCAGTGCCGTGTCCCAGCCTTGCGGACTGGTGTAAGTCACACCCAAGGCCGCAACGCCCTGCACCGCCTGCGGCACTCGCTTGCCGATAGCATTGCCATCTTCATCGAGCTGCTGTTCGCGGAAGCGGGCCTTGGTGTAGGCCAGATCGCTGTCGACCAGCAGATGCTTGATCGGCTTCCAGTAGACGGCCAGTTCGCCGCCGTAACGCTCGGTGGCGCCGAAGGGTTCCGTGGTACCGGCATCGCCGACATAGACCAGCTCCGAATCCGAGCGCAGCCGGAAGACGCTGGCGGCAAGCTGCACATTCGGGATGAGCGCCGTGCGCATGCCGAGATCGATGCCGCGGGCCACGGCGAGCGGCGTCACCGGATCGACAGCATCACCGCTGCGCGGATCGATGGTCTGCGTCGCACCGCGGGCGTCGTTCGAATGGAAACCCTGGCCAGCGTTGATGAAGAACTCGGTCTTCGCCCAGGGGCCGAAGATCAGCGCGCCTTTCGGGCTGATCAAGGTGTCCGAGGCCTGGCCGGTGTTCAGCGGGTTGTTGTTGACGACATCGAAGTTGATCGAGTCGAAACGAGCGCCGACATTGGCGCGCAGCCAGGACGTGAGATGGACGTTGGTCTGCGCGTAGACCGAACCGATCCATTCCTTGACGTCACTGACCGTCGTCGTATCGAGCCGCTCACGCGCGCGGGTCAGATACAGGCCGACGTCATCGATGTCGTCATAGCGCGTCTGCGCGCCGATCTCGTTGTGGAATTCCAGGCCGAGCAGCTGATTGGTCAGCTTGTAGCTGAGATTGCCGCCGTAGACGTTGCGCCTGTCCGACTGCTCGAACTGATCGCCGTTGACCGGATCGTCCAGGAAATAGGTGAAGTTCGAGAACAGATCGAGCCGGTAGCGGAACGCGTAGGCATCGAGCTTCAAGGTACCCGGCCCGAGTTGCTGTTCGAAGCCACCGGAAAAATTCACCCGGTGGCTGCGACCACCATCGGTGGGATCGATATAGCCGAGCCGGTCGATCAAGCCCTGATCGACGGCCCGTTCCGGAATCTGGTCCGGCGACAGGTTGCGCGTCGAATAGCCGGTGGCCGACAGGTGATAGCTGCCGCCCTCGTAGCGCTGCGAATAGCGCAGCACCAGATTGCCCTTGTTGAAGTTCTGGCCGAGATCGTAGGGGCCGTCGTAGTGCACGTATTCGAAGCCGTACAGCAGATTGCCAGCGCCGGCTTTGACCGAGCCGACCGACAGCAGCCGGCCGTAACCGTAGGCGCCGCCGGTGGCCTCGACGAGGTTCTGGTCGAACTTTTCCTTGTAACGAATATCGGCGGCACCCGCGGCCGAGAAATCGCCGTACTGCGCGTAGTAAGGGCCTTTGCGGTACTCGATCGAATCGACCAGTTCGGGGATGAAGAAGCCATTGTCGGCATAGCCCTGGCCGTGAGCGTGGGTCGGCATGTTGACCGGCAGGCCATCGACGAACACCGCGAAGTCGGTGCCGTGATCGAGGTTGTAGCCGCGCAGGAAGTACTGGTTGGCCTTCCCCTCGCCACTGTGCTGGGTGACGATCAGGCCCGGCACCACTTCCAGCAATTCGCCGGTGCGCGAGATCGGCCGGTTCTCGAACTGCTCCGAATAGACCGTGCCGATGGTCGCCGAATCGGCCTCGCCAACCAGTTCATCGGCGCTGACTGTCACGGTATCGAGCTGGACCGCTTCACCCGGCACGCCAGCGGCTTCCGCTGGCAGTACCGAAAACCCCGACAATCCCGCAATGCCCGCCAGTCCTGCATGCCTGGCTCCTCTCTTGGCCCTTCTCATCAATCGCTTCACGTGATCAACCATTGCCCACCCTGTTCAGCCTGTGCCCGGCTTAGGCCCGCGTCGGCGAACTCAGGTCTGCCTGACAGCGGCAGCCTTCGGTCGATTCGGCGGTATGACGTTTATATACGATGTCATACGACAGAATGATGAAAGCCGATGCAGCGCAGCCCAACTTTTCTGCAGCCGCGCGCAGAAGCTCGGTCACCGCGCTACCGTGCTCGCAGTCCTGACCTCACAACACGCCACGCCATGACCACCCAGACCCCGCCGCGCAACGCCTTCGCGACCCGCGTGATCCACGCCGGCCAGAGCCCGGACCCGACCACCGGCGCGATCATGCCGCCGATCTACGCCACCTCGACCTACGTCCAGGAAAGCCCCGGCGTGCACAAAGGCTACGAGTACGCACGCAGCCAGAACCCGACCCGCTTCGCCTACGAGCGCTGCGTGGCCGATCTCGAAAGCGGCACGCACGGCTACGCCTTCGCCTCCGGTCTGGCGGCGACCGCGACGGTGCTCGACCTGTTCGCGCCCGGCGATCACATCATCGCCAGCGATGATCTCTACGGCGGCAGCTACCGCCTGTTCGAGCGGGTGCGGGCGAAATCCGCCGGGCTGAAATTCTCCTTCGTCGACCTGCGCGATCCGGCCAACGTCGAAGCGACGATCCGGCCTGAAACCAAGATGATCTGGGTCGAAACGCCGACCAACCCGATGCTGAAGCTGGCCGATCTGTCCGCCATCGCCGCGATCGCCAAGCGTCACGGGCTGATCGCCGCCGCCGACAACACCTTCGCCAGCCCTTACGTGCAACGGCCGATCGAACTCGGCTTCGATCTGGTCATGCACTCGGCCACCAAGTATCTGAACGGCCACAGCGACATGGTCGGCGGCATGCTGGTGGTCGGTGGCAACGTCGATCTGGCCGAACGCCTGACGTTCCTGCAGAACGCCGTCGGCGCCGTCGCCGGGCCGTTCGATGCGTTCCTCGCGCTGCGCGGCGTGAAGACGCTGGCGCTGCGCATGGAGCGCCACTGCAGCAACGCGCAGGAACTGGCCGGCTGGCTGCAGACCCATCCGAAGATCGCCAAGGTTCATTACCCGGGCCTGGTCTCGCACCCGCAGCATCCGCTGGCGAAGAAGCAGATGCCGCGCGGCTACGGCGGCATGATCGCCATCGAACTGCGCGGCGGGCTTGAGGATGCCAAGCGCTTCCTGGAGCGCTGCCATCTGTTCGCGCTCGCCGAAAGCCTGGGCGGCGTCGAAAGCCTGATCGAGCACCCGGCGATCATGACCCACGCCAGTATCCCGGCCGAGAACCGCGCCGCGTTGGGCATCAGCGACACGCTGTGCCGGCTGTCGGTTGGGGTCGAGGATGTCGAGGATCTGAAAGCGGACCTCTCTCATGCGCTCGGCTGAGTGCTTCGCCGGTGAGGGGCTGGCAGCGGCGCGCTAAAGTGGCGTCTGCCCCTTTCCATCGAGATTCGCCATGACCACCCTCGCCCAGCGCCGCTGCGTTCCTTGCGAAGGCGGCGTCGACCCGCTGACGCCGTCCGAAGCTGCGGAGTTCATGACCCGGCTTGGCTCAGCCTGGACGCTGTCCGAAGACGGCCGGAAGCTGCACGGGCACTTCGAGTTCAAGAACTATTTCCGCACGCTGAGCTTCGTCAACGCGGCGGCCTACATCGCGATTCACGACGACCATCATCCGGATATCGCCTTCGACTACAAGAATTGCGACATCACCTACTGGACGCACGCGATCGACGGCTTGTCGGAGAACGATTTCATCTGCGCGGCCAAGACCGACGCCCTGCTGGTATGACGGCAGCCGTCATCGACTGGCGCCTGTGGCGCTGGAACGAGTGGTCGAACGATCTGCTTTATGCCGCGATGCGGCTGCGCAGCGAGATCTTCGTCGTCGAACAGAACTGCGTGTTCCTGGACATGGACGGCCTGGATCCGGCCTGCACGCATCTCTGCGGCACCAACGCTGACAGGGAGTTGCTGGCCTATGCCCGGCTGCTGGCGCCGGGCGTGAAGTACCCGGAGGCCTCGATCGGTCGGGTCATCACCTCAGCGCCAGCGCGCGGGCTGCAACTCGGCCGCGCGCTGATGCTGGAAGCCTTGCGGCTGACTCGCGAGCGCCATCCCGGCGTGCCGATTCGCATCGGCGCGCAGCAACGTCTGGACCGCTTTTACGCAAGCCTCGGTTTCGTGCAGATCGACGTGCCGTATCTCGAAGACGGCATCTGGCACATCGACATGCGGCTGGATCGCTAGCTGCGCGACAGCGCCTGGCCATTGATGCCGGCGCTGTCCGGGCCGAGCAGATAGAGCAGGCCCGCCACGGCCGCATCCGGCGCCGGCAGCTTCTGCACTTCCTCCGCAACGAAGCCTCGCGCACGCAACTCGGTACGCATCGCGCCCGGGTCATAGCTGTTGATGCGCAGGCCGGGCGACGCGCCGAATTCCTGCGACCACGCCTTGACCAGGCCTTCGAGCGCGTACTTGGCAACGCCATAGGAACCGCGCAGAGCCTTCGGCTCGCGGCCGACGGCGTCGGTGACGAAGACGATGCTGGCGTCGCGCGTCTGCTGCAGCAGCGGCAGGCACTGGCGAGTCAATGAATAGGCTGCCGTGAGATTGACCTGCAAGCCTTCCAGCCAGTCCTTCGGCGCTTCCTCGGTCATCGCCGTGAAGCCCTTGAAATGCGCCGCGCAGTGGACCAGACCTTCGAGCCGGCCGAACTCGCGCTCGACGGTTTCGGCGAGTTCGAAGATATCGGCCCAGGTGGTGCCAGCCAGGTTCATCGGATAGATCGCCGGCTGCGGGCCGCCGGCAGCCTCGATCTCGTCGAACACCGCTTCGAGCTTCTTCACCGTGCGGCCGAGCAGAATCACTGTGGCGCCGTGGCGCGCCGCCGCCAGTGCGGTGGCGCGGCCCAGACCGGCGCCGGCGCCGGTGATCAGAATAACCCGGCCCTGGAGCAGGCCGGCAGCCGGCGTGTAGCCGGCAGGAATCGCTGAACTCATGCCGTTCTCATCGGGCCATTCGCGGCCGGATCAGCGCCAGCACATCGGCCGGCGTATGCGCGATCGCGTCGGCTTTCCAGATCGACAAGTCGGGCTCGGCACCGAGATAACCCCAACCGGCGGCAATCGTCATCATGCCCGCGGCACGGCCGGCGACGACGTCGCGCAGGTCATCACCGACATAGATGCAGTGCTCCGGTTTGACGCCGATCTTCCGCGCGGCCAGCAGCAGACCATCGGGTGCCGGCTTCGGATGCGGTGTCGAATCACCGGCGACCAGACAACCACAGGTGGCCGGAAAGCCCAGTTGCGCAACCATCGGCTCGGCCAGCCAGCCGGCCTTGTTGGTGACGATGCCCCACTTGAGTCCTTCCTGGTCGAGCGCCGCCAGCAACTCGACGACGCCATCGAACAGCCGGCTGTGGGTGGTCAGATTGGCCTGATAGAACTTCAGGAACAGGGCCTTGCGGTCCTCGTAATCCCGATGATCCATGGTCATGTTCAGCGCCACTTTCAGCAGGCCGCGCGCGCCATTGGAAGCCTGCGGGCGGTAGTCGGACAGCGGCAGATGCGGCAACCCCTGCGCTTCGCGAACGAGGTTGGCGGCATAGCCGAGATCGGGCGCGCTATCGACGAGCGTGCCGTCCAGGTCGAAGAGAATCGCCTGGGGCACACGGTGAGTATTGGGATTCAAAACGATCAGTCCTCGGCCGGTTTCCGGCAGTGCATCAGGTAGTTGACGTCGATGTCGCTGGCGTTTAGCGAGGCCGACTTCAGCAGCGGGTTGTAGCGCAGGCCCATGACATCCTGCGGAACCAGGCCTGCATTGCGCGCCCAGCGATCCAGCTCGGACGGCCGGATGAACTTGGCATAGTCGTGGGTACCGCGCGGGACGATGCGCGCCACGTATTCGGCGCCGACGATCATCAGCGCGTAAGACTTGGGATTGCGATTGATGGTCGAAAACACCACGTCGCCACCCGGCTTCACCAGACGGGCAATCGCTTCGATGGTCTCGGCCGGGTCCGGCACGTGTTCGAGCATTTCCAGGCAGCAGACCAAGTCGAAACTTTCCGCTTGCTGCTCGGCCAGCACTTCGGCACTGACGACGCGGTAATCGACCTTCAGCCCCGCTTCCTCAGCATGCTGTTTCGCGACTTCGATCGACGCGGTGGCCAGATCGATGCCCAGCGCGTCGGCACCGGCAATCGCCAGCGCCTCGGTCAGGATGCCGCCGCCGCAGCCGACATCGAGCGTGCGCTTGCCCTTGATCGAAGCACTCGCCCCACCCGTGCGCTGCTGGATGTAGCGCATCCGCGGCGGGTTGATGACGTGCAGCGCGCCCATCTCGCCTGCGCGGTCCCACCAGCGGGCGGCCAGCGCTTCGAAGCGGGAAATTTCGTCGTGATCGACGTTGCCGGAATCAGTTCTGCTCATGGCGCGAGTTTACCAAACGACGGCCGGCAGCCCGCCAAGCGATCAGACAGGAACGGTCGCGTCGAGCAGATCGAGCAGGCCCTTCAGCGCCGCTTCGGCAGTGAGCCGCCGCACGGCGTCGCGATCACCCTCGAACTGGCAGCGGCTCGACGAAGTGGCAATGCCCGGCCCGGCCCAGGCGATGAACACGGTGCCGACCGGTTTGCCGGCGACACCGCCGCCCGGTCCGGCGATGCCGCTGACCGAGACTGTCCACTGCACCGGCGCGCGTGCTTTCAGACCGTCGGCCATCGCGATCACCGTCGGGCCGCTGACTGCGCCGAAAGTCTCGATAGTTTCTGCCGGCACGCCGAGCAGTTCCTGCTTCGCGCCGTTCGAATAGCTGACGATACCGCGCTCGAACCAGCCGGAACTGCCGGCGATATCGGTCATCAGCTTGGCGATCAGGCCGCCGGTGCAGGACTCGGCAGTGCCGATCATTTCGCCGCGGGCCAGCAGTTTCTGGCCGAGGCTGGTCGCCAGCACGTTGAGGCTTGCGTCGTCGGGAATCGTGGCAGTCATGGGATCGATGCGTTCGGGATCAGGCGCGGAAGATCGCTTCCGCCATCGCGTCGGCGATCTCGCCGGTCGGGCGCTCGGTCGCGAAGGAACGGGTGAAGATTTCGCTCAGGGTCGTGCCGATCCGCTGCAGATGGGCGTGGACCACCGCTTCGTTGTAGCCCGGGCCTTCGTAGTGGATGTCGATGATGCCGCCGGCGTTGATCACGTAATCCGGCGCGTACAGCAAGCCGTGATCGTGCACCCGCTGGCCATCACGTGGCTTGGCCAGTTGGTTGTTCGCGGCGCCGGCGATCACCTTGGCCTTGATCTGCGGTGTGCGGGTTTCGTTGAGCACGGCACCGAGCGCGCAGGGCGCGAAGACGTCGACATCGAGCGCGTGGATCGCCTCCATCGCCACCGCTGTCGCGCCGAATTCGGCCACCGCACGGTCGACAGCCGGCTGATGCAGATCGGTCACCCAAAGCTTGGCGCCGGCATCATGCAGATGCCGCGCCAGCCGGTAGCCGACATTGCCCACACCCTGGATTGCGACCTTGAGGCCACGCAGATCGTCACGGCCCAGCGCTGCGCGCACCGCCGCCTGCAGGCCGATGACTACACCGAGCGCGGTCGCCGGGCTGGGGTCGCCGCTGCGGCCGGCGGCAATCGAGGCGGCATCGGCAAGGCCGCCGACATGGCGGGTTTGCTCGGCCATCAGGCGGATGTCCGGCACGCTGGTGCCGGAATCCTCGGCGACGATGTAGCGGCCGTTCAGGGATTCGACGAAGCGGCCCATGGCGCGCATCAGCGCCGGGCTCTTGTCGTGGCGCGGGTCACCTAGGATCACCGACTTGCCGCCGCCCTGCGGCAGCCCGGCGAGTGCGGCCTTGTAGGTCATGCCGCGACTCAGGCGCAGCACGTCGGTCAGCGCTTCGGCATCGGAGGCATACGGCCACATGCGACAGCCGCCAAGGCCGGGGCCGAGCCGGGTGCTGTGCACGGCGATGATCGCGCGCAGGCCGGAGGCCTGGTCGTGATGAAAGGCCACATGCTCGTGGCCATCGAATTCGGGGTGGGAAAAGACCGACATGGAAGAACACCGTGAATGTTTGTCACGAGTCTACCGGCGAACGGCGGACCAACGATCAACGCGCACTTTCGGCCCGCTTCGACGCGACGGCGTTCTTCTTGCGTCACAATCAAACCCACCCTCCGGAACCGCCGACTCGCCTCATGTCGATCCATGCCGTCCTGCATCACGAAACGACCTACAAGTACGACCGGCGCGTGACCTTGTCGCCGCAGATCATCCGTCTGCGGCCCGCGCCGCATGGCCGCACACCGGTGCTGTCGTACTCGCTGAAGGTCGAGCCGGAAGGCCACTTCCTGAACTGGCAGCAGGATGCCTTCGCCAACTGGCAGGCTCGTGTCGTGTTCCCGGACAAGGTCACCGAGTTCAAGGTGACCGTCGACCTGGTTGCCGACATGTCGATCTACAACCCGTTCGACTTCTTCATCGAAGAGAAGGCCGAGACCTTCCCGTTCACTTATGACGAGGCGCTGAAGGAAGACCTCAAGCCCTATCTCAAGCATGGCTCGGCGACGCCGCGCCTCGCCGCGTTCCTCCGGGCGATTCCGAAGGAAGAGATTCGCACCATCGACTTCATCGTCGAACTGAACCGCCGCGTGCAGGAAGCGGTGAGCTACCTGATCCGCCTCGAACCCGGCGTGCAGACGCCGGAAGACACGCTGACCCTGGCCTCCGGTTCCTGCCGTGATTCGGGCTGGCTGCTGGTGCAGATCTTCCGCCAGCTCGGATTGGCCGCGCGCTTCGTTTCCGGTTACCTGATCCAGCTGACGCCGGACGTGAAATCGCTCGATGGCCCGTCCGGCACCGATCACGATTTCACCGATCTGCACGCCTGGTGCGAGGTCTATCTGCCCGGCGCCGGCTGGGTCGGCCTCGATCCGACCTCGGGCCTGCTGACTGGCGAAGGCCATATCCCGCTGTGCGCAACGCCGGAGCCGTCGAGCGCGGCGCCGATCACCGGCTCGATGAGCTTCGAAGGCAAGGGCGATCTCGATACCGAGTTCGGCCATTCGATGATCGTCACCCGCCTGTTCGAATCACCGCGCGTGACCAAGCCGTACACGGACGCGCAATGGAAGGCGATCGACACCCTGGGTCTGGCGGTCGATGCCAGGCTCAAGGCCGGCGACGTGCGCCTGACGATGGGCGGCGAACCGACCTTCATCTCGATCGACGACATGCAGGGCGAGGAGTGGAACATCGCCGCTGTCGGCCCGACCAAGCAAGGATTGGCGAACACGCTGATCCGCCGTCTGCGTGACCGCTTCGCGCCGGCCGAGAAAGGTGGCGGTCTGCTGACCTACGGCCAGGGCAAGTGGTATCCGGGTGAATCGCTGCCGCGCTGGGCCTATGCGCTGTACTGGCGTGGCGACGGCAAGCCGATCGTTCGCACCGATCTCGCCGAGGGCAAGACCAAGCCGACCATCGAAGCCGCGGCGTTGCTGGTGCGCGGCATCGCCAATCGGCTCGAAGTGAGCCCCGAAAACGCCGTGCCCGGTTACGAGGACGCGTTCTTCTATCTGCACCGCGAGCGCCAGCTGCCGGACAACGTGCTGCCGGAAGACAGCAAGCTGAAGGACCCAGAAGAGCGGGCCCGCCTCGCGAAGGTGTTCGAACGCGGGCTCGACGTGCCGCGCGGCTACGCGCTGCCGGTGCAGCGCTGGCAGTCGCGTGCCTGGATTTCCGAACGCTGGAGCTTCCGCCAGAAGCGCATGTTCCTAATCCCTGGCGATTCGCCGATCGGCTTCCGTCTGCCGCTCGATGCCCTGCCCTGGCTGCCGCCGTCGCGCTTCCCGACTCTGATTCCGTATGACCCGATGGCGGTCGATTTCCAGACTGCCAAACCGCTGCCGGCCTTTGATGGCCGCCGCCAGCCGTTCCTGCAATCGTCAGGCGAAAAGCGCGAGGAAGCCGAAACCGACATCGCCGCGCGCCTGCGCGAGCGCCGTCAGCGCCTAACCGCCGAGGAGGACCAGCCGGAACCGGTACGTCGTGGTGCCTATCTGGAAGGCGGCAATGTCCGCACTGCGCTGACTGTGGAACCACGCGAAGGCCACCTCTGCGTGTTCCTGCCGCCGACCGAATCGATCGAGGATTATCTGGAGCTGGTTGCAGCCATCGAGGATGCCTCGGCTGAGCTCGATACGCCGGTGCGCATCGAAGGCTATTCGCCGCCGAACGATCACCGCATCAATGTCCTCAAGGTCACGCCGGATCCCGGCGTCATCGAAGTCAACATCCATCCTTCGCATAGCTGGGAAGAGCTGCGCGAAACCACGCTGACCGTGTACGAAGAAGCGCGGCTCGCCCGTCTGGCCACCGAGAAATTCCTCATCGACGGTCGCTCGGTCGGCACCGGTGGCGGCAACCATTTCGTCGTCGGCGGCGCCACACCGGCCGATTCGCCGTTCCTGCGCCGGCCGGACGTGCTCGGCTCGCTGATCCGCTACTGGCAGAACCATCCCGGCCTTTCGTACTTCTTCTCCGGCCTGTTCATCGGCGCGACTTCGCAGCATCCGCGCATCGATGAAGCGCAGGATTCGGCGCTGTACGAGCTGGAAATCGCCCTTAGCCAGCTGCCGCCGCCCGGCCAGCAAGTGCCGCTGTGGATGATCGACCGCACCTTGCGCAACCTGCTGACCGATCTGACCGGCAACACCCATCGCACCGAAATCTCGATCGACAAGCTGTATTCGCCGGATGGCCCGACCGGCCGCCTCGGCCTGGTCGAGTTCCGCGCGTTCGAGATGCCGCCGCACGCCCAGATGAGCCTCGCCCAGCAGCTGCTGCTGCGCAGCCTGATCGCCTGGTTCTGGGAGCAGCCGTACACCCAGCCGCTGGTCCGCTGGGGTACGCAGCTGCATGACAAATTCATGCTGCCGCACTACGTCTGGGCCGATATCGGCGACGTGGTAAGCGATCTCAATCGGGCCGATTTCCCGTTCAAGCTGGACTGGTTTGCGCCGCACTTCGAGTTCCGCTTCCCGCGCCATGGCGCCGTGCGCCACGGCCAGGTCGAGCTGGAAGTCCGCCACGCGCTGGAACCCTGGCCGGTACTCGGCGAGGAGAACGCCGTCGGCGGCACGGCGCGCTATGTCGATTCGTCGATGGAGCGTCTGCAGGTGAGGGTCTCCGGGCTGACCGAAGGCCGTCACTTCGTCACCGCTGGCGGTCGTCGCCTGCCGTTGCTGAATACCGGCGTGAAGGGCGAATACGTGGCCGGCCTGCGCTATCGCGCCTGGCATCCGCCATCGGCGCTGCATCCGTCGATCGGCGTCCACACGCCTTTGGTGTTCGATCTCTACGACGCCTGGAACAAGCGCCCGGTGGCTGGTTGCACCTACCACGTCGCCCATCCGGCCGGCCGCAATTACGAAACCTTCCCGGTCAATGCCTACGAGGCCGAGGCGCGTTTCCTGAGCCGCTTCACGCCGTTCGGTCACACGCCGAACCCGTACTGGCCGGCCGAGGAAAAGGTCAACCCGGACTACCCGCATACCCTGGATCTGCGGCGTCCGAACGGGCTGTAAGCCCAAAGGGGGCGACGAGACCCGCGCGATAAACTGCGCGGATGAACTCGTCGCCCACTCCTTCCGCTCCGTTGGCCGGAGCGATCAAGAACGTCTTCCTGTCGCTGCTGCCGGCTCCGGTGACTCTGGCCGGACGCGAGCGGCTGCGCGTTGTGGCCGGTGCCGCAATCGGTGTCGGCCTCGCCGCGTTGCTGAGTCATTGGCTGGCTGGCGTTGCCGGTATCGACGGCGTCTGGATGGTCGCTTCGCTTGGCGCCTCGGCAGTACTGGTGTTCGCAGCGCCCGCCGGCCCGATGGCCCAGCCCTGGGCAGCGGTTGCCGGCAACACCGTTTCAGCAGTGGTCGGCATCGCCTGCGTGCGCTGGATCGGCGAGCCGGCTTTCGTGGTCGCAGCACTAGCCGCCAGCCTGTCGATCGCCGCGATGTTCAGCCTGCGCTGCCTGCATCCTCCCGGTGGCGCGGTGGCGCTGACCGCCGTGCTGCTGCAGGTTCAGGACTTCCACTTCGCGCTGTTCCCGGTTGCCGTCAATACCTTGCTGCTGGTGCTTGCCGGTAGCGCGTTCCACCGGGCGACCGGTCGCCGCTATCCGCACTCGCAGCAAGCGGCAAAACCACCGGCCGGCGAGATTCCGTCACGCTTCAGTTCTGCGGATTTCGACAAGGCCCTCGCCCGCTACAACGAAGTGCTCGACGTCAGTCGCGACGATCTCGAAGGCCTCCTGCGCCAGACCGAGCTGAACGCCTACCACCGCCTGTTCGGTGGCTTGCGCTGCGCCGACATCATGTCGCGCGAGCCGGTCACCGTGCAGTTCGGCGACGGCTTGCAGGACGCCTGGGCGCTAATGCGCCGGCATCAGGTGAAAGCACTGCCCGTGACCGATCGGGGCGGCCGCATCGCCGGTATCGTCACCCAGGCAGATTTCCTGCGGCAGGCCAATCTCGATGCTCACGAAGGGCTGGGCGAGCGGGTCAAGGACCTGGTGCGCAGCACCGGCAGCTTGCTGTCGACGAAGCCGGAAGTGGTTGGCCAGATCATGACCCGCAGAGTGCGCGTAGCCCGCGAGGATCGGCTGATCGTCGACCTGATCGCTTCCTTCTCGGCCGATGGTCACCACCATTTGCCGATCGTCGATGCCGACAGCAAGCTGGTCGGCATCATCACGCAATCGGATTTCGTCCGGGCCCTGGCTCGCGTCATCGAGCCCGAGCAGGTTGCTGCCCGCTAGTCGCTATTTCTTCAACAGCGACTTCAAATCAGCAAACGGATTGCCGGTCGACAGCTTGT
>NZ_CAISIQ010000511.1 GCF_903885465.1 uncultured Nevskia sp. | reverse complement strand
GGCGCCGACTCAACCTTGGTGCAGCTGCGCGTAGATCTCCGCACGCAGCGGGCCAGACGCCCACTTCACCAGCACGGCCGGGCAGGCTTCGGCCGGCGCGAAGCCGGCGGCAATGCGGAACAGATCGGCGGTGATCCGCTCGATCGCCGCGTGATAGCTCTTGAACAGCGGGCTGCCGTCGGCATGCATGGTCTTCAGCGAAGCCAGCAGCACCGATACCGGCACATAGGGCGCGATGCGATCGAGCAGGCGTTCGAGCAGCGCCAGATCCTTGTCCTTCGGGCCTTCGTCCATGATCACGCTGACCAGCTTCGGATTGCCGCCGGTGCGGTCGGCCGACAGCTTGCGCAGCTTCGGATCGCGCGCGTAATACGCGGCCGAGGCGAGGATGATGAACAGCTCGTCGTAGGAATCTTCGGTGAAGTTGACGTCGTCCGGAATCAGGCCCTTCAGCGCGGGCTTGAAGGCCGCGAGCAAGCCGTGGAACTGCTCGTCCAGCCGCGCCAGGCGGCGGAATGATTCGCTCATCGATGCATCTCCCTGAATTCGTGAAGGCCGGCCGGTGCCTGGAGCCTGTTGATAACGCTGAATGAAGTATAGCGGCGGGTTCCGCCGTACCGGTTACAGCGGCAGCGTGCCGGACAGCACCGTCACCGCATGGCCCCCGACTCGCACAGCAATCACCGCGCCAGCCTGCTTGTCGGCCTCGATCTGCAGCACGCTCGGCCGGTTCATTTCCAGGCCCTGATGGATTGTCCAGGCCAGATGGCCATCGGCTAGCGCCGAGTCCAACGCCAGCCGACCGGCCAGTGCCACGGCAGCCGAACCGGTGGCCGGGTCCTCGTGGACACCGGCACCGGGCGCGAACATGCGGGCCCGCAACTCACCTTCGTAACCGCGTGCGTAGACATAGACCTGATGCGCCCAGCCGCCCGCCAGATGCTGGCGCCAGCAGGCGACATCGAAGCTGATGCCGGCCATCAGCTCGGGCGAGCGCAGCGGTATCAGCACGTAAGGCACGCCGCAGCTGATCAACGCCGCAGCTTCACCGGCGTAACCGATGTCCTGCGCTTCGAGCCCGAGCATCGTCGCCAGCACCGCCGCTGACGGCGCATCCGGTCCGCGCTGCGGCAGCACCGCCGTGGTCAGCTCGCCGTAAGGTGCACGGCCGGCGACCCGGCGCACCCGCACCGGCACCAGGCCGACGTTCTCTTCGAGCACGAAGCGCACGTCGTCACCCTGCGGCGCCAGACCAAGCTCGGCGAGCAGGCAAGCCGTGCCGACCGTGGGATGGCCGGCAAACGGCATCTCGATCTCAGGGGTGAAGATGCGGACCTTGAAGTCGGCACCAGGCGCTGTCGGCTTCTGCACGAACACGGTTTCCGACAGATTGAATTCGCGGGCGATGGTCTGCATCTGCCGCGTGTTCAGACCATCGGCAGCCAGCACGACGGCCAGCGGATTGCCGCCGTAACGCTGCTCGGTGAACACGTCGAGCGTGTGGAACTGGAGGTGAGAACTCATGGCGATCGAAAAGGCGAGTGAATGCGCGGACGAAACCTTAGCGCGATCCTGTGGCTCAGCGCAGTCACCGCGTTCTACGTGGAACTGCGAGGCGTCAGGCCTGGGGCAGCAACGCAGCCCAGGCGGCGCGCTTCGCCGCTGCATTGATGCTGGCATTGGCCGGGCTGGTCGACGGCAACGCGATCAGTCTGATCGCTGACAAGCGCTCACCCAGCGTCGGCAATACATGGCGATGGAAGGCATCGCGTGCCGTGCCACCGTTCAGTGCGATCGTTTTCAGCTGAGGATGGCGATCGAGGAAACCAGCGAAATCGTTGGCCTGCTCGCTGCCGCGAACGATGCTGGAATCGAGGCTGCCGGGCCGCTCGCAGGCGCGCAGCACGTCCCACAATGCGATGCCTTGCGCCAGCAGCCCGGCGATACGCTCGGCGTAGGCAGCATTCGCGCGCACGCCGAACAGCGCTTCCATCATCGGCCAGAACTGATTGCGCGGATGACCGTAATACTGCTGCGCACGCAGCGAGGCGATGCCTGGCATCGAGCCAAGGATCAGCAGCCGGGCGCTGGGTGGTTCCAGCGGCGCGAAGCTTTCGACGAGATCCATGGAGCCGGCCACGCTAGTTGAAACGGCCACCGATGATCAGGCCCTGGCTGTCGAGGTCGGGAAAGAAGCGGCTGCGATCGCTGCGGAATTCGCGCGTGGTGATCATGCCCGGGCGCACCAGCAGCACGTCTGGATAGCGGGAGGCGAAGGCATCGAGCGTTGGCTGCGTGGCGATGAAGTCTTCGAAATCGGCGAGGTCGTTGATGTCGGCACCAACGATCACGACATCCGTCTCGTCGGCAGCCACCAGCATCGCCGGCGTGCGTGGCTGCGAGATCAGCTGGAAGAACTGCTGCCATTGTTCGGCCGAACCGGCGACGTCATTGCCGTTCGCACGAATGTAGTTGCGCACCAACTCCTCGCCCCAGCTGTAGTTGATGATGTAGGCGCGGTACTTGTCGATGAACTTCAGCCGCTGTGCCGCGCGCTCCGGCGAGTACAGCAGGAAGCGCTGCATCCACAGCGCGGTGTCGGCGGCCGTGGCCTTGCCATCGAGATAGCGGCGCGCCGCTTCGATGCCGGCCGGCACCAGTTCCCGCGCGGCGTTGACGATCTCCAGATTGCGCGCCGCGTCCTTGGTATTCAGCCCGGCAGCGGTGAACAGTTCCTTCGTGAAGGCCAGCCGCTCCTTGCCCGGAAAGGCGAGGCCGACGCCGTAATCCGCCGTGCCTTCGGCAATCAGCGATTGCGGCGAGAACAGCGCATAGACCGTGTACTCCGGCCACTGCTGGCCGATGACCAGGCCGTTCTCGAGCAGCGTGTTGTAGACGTGATGGCCCGGATAGCCTTCATGCGACGCCAGCTCGATGACCCGAGACACCGGAATCGGCAGATCGATATTGACCTCGATGCGGCTGCTCAGCCCGCCCTGATACCAGTTGTAGGCGCTCCACGCCTTGTCCTTGACCAGGCTCAGCTCGAAGCGCTCTCCAGTTGGCAGCGGCAGATGCTTCGCGGCGCGCGCACGCGCTTCGTTGATCGCCAGCGTCATCACCGCCTGCAGCTTGGCCGCCGGCACCGCGTAGCGCTCGATGTAGCGGTTGTAGCGCTCGGCCAGCGTTCGCTGCGCATCGCCAGCCTGACGCGGCAGCAGCTTTTCGATGCGTGCCAGCACCGGCGCGAAATCGGCTTCGACGTAGTGGGGTGCTGCTGTGTCGTACAGCGCGCGAGCTTCGTCATCGAAGCTGAACTTCTCGCCCTGAACGATCTGTGCGCGGGCGACGAGCGCCGCGAGCTGCTTCTTCAGGTATTCGCGGCGCTGGCTCAGCAATTCCGGTTGGGTCTGCGATTGCGGGCTGTCAGCACCATCAACCTGCAGCAGCAGCGCCTGCGCTTCGGCTTCGATCTGCGCTGGCGCGAGTGCTGCGCGCTTGACCTCATCGCGCACGGCGGCCGGACCGTAGTAAGCGTCGACGGTGTCGGGATCGTGCTCGCCGAGAGCGAGCACCAGGCGCACATAGGCGTGGCCGATCTGGTTCATGTTCAATGCGGGCACGGCGGATTCCTGAGCGACTTCGTCAGCCATCTCCGCAGCCTGCACGGACCAGGTCATCAACAGCAGGCAGAGCAGTCGGCACAGGGGAAAACGCATCGGATCGGAAATGTTGAAGCAAGGGACTTCCGTATCATGGGCCGGTCCTCCGAGGCTCGTAAACCCATGTCCTCCTTCCTGAGTCGTGCCGCGCTGGCGGCGTCTTCCGTCGCTGCCCTGATCCTGTCGCCGATGAATCCCGTTCTGGCTGCTGAAGTCGTCGACACTCATTCCTACGCCAACAGTGCCGAGGTGCGGACCACGCATCTGGTCATCGATCTCGATGTCGATTTCGCCAAACGCCGCCTGAAAGGGGTCACCGAGCTGCAGTTCGAAAAGCTCAAGCCGGATGCCGATCGCATCGTGCTCGACACCCGTGCGCTCGACGTGCATTTGGCCGAAGCCAGCGCCGATGGCAAGGCCTGGGCAGCGACCAAGTTCGTGCTCGGCGCCAATGACGCAGTGCTCGGCCAGTCACTGACCGTGAGCTTGCCGGCCGGCGCGACGCGCGTCCGCATTGCTTACTCGACGAAACCCGAAGCCACCGGCCTGCAATGGCTGAAACCGGCGCAGACCGCAGGCAAGAAACAGCCCTTCCTGTTCTCGCAGTCCGAGGCGATCCACGCCCGCAGCTGGCTGCCGCTGCAGGATTCACCCGCCGTGCGGGCGACCTACGAGGCGAGCGTCAAGACCCCGAAAGGCCTGCGTGCGGTGATGAGTGCCGAGATGTCGGACAAGCCCGATGCCGCCGGCCGCTGGACGTTCAAGATGCCGCAGCCGATCCCCAGCTATCTGATCGCGCTGGCCGTGGGCGATATCGCCTTCCAGAGCATGGGTCCACGCACCGGGGTCTATGCCGAGCCGACGACGCTGAAGGCGGCGGCTTACGAGTTCGCCGAAACCGAAACCACGCTGGCGGTCTGCGAAAAGCTGTTCGGGCCGTACCGCTGGGGCCGTTATGACCTGATGGTGCTGCCACCGAGCTTTCCGTTCGGCGGCATGGAAAACCCGCGCCTGACCTTCGTCACGCCGACGGTGATTACCGGCGATCGTCTGCTGGTTTCGCTGATCGCCCACGAGCTGGCACATAGCTGGTCCGGCAATCTGGTGACCAACGCGACCTGGGAAGACTTCTGGCTCAACGAGGGCTTCACCGAATACCTGACCTACCGCCTGACCGAGGCACAGTTCGGCAAGGCACGCGGCGACATGGAGCGGGTCATCGGCGTGGCCAGCCTGAAGACCGATTTCGCGCTGGCCAAGTCCGACGAGGACCGCAAGCTGGTTCGTGCGTTTCCGGCGAAAGATCCGGACGAAGTGTTCAGCAGCATCCCCTACGAACGCGGCGCGCTGTTCCTGGTCTGGCTGGAATCGAAGTTCGGCCGCGAGACCTTCGATCGCTTCCTGCGCAGCTGGTTCGACGATCACGCCTTCCAGAGCGCGACCACGCCACAGTTCGTCGCCTACCTGAACGACAAGCTGCTGAAGGTGCAGCCGGGCAAGGTCAGCGCGGCACAGATCGATGCCTGGATCTCGCAGCCGGCGCTGCCGGCCGATGCGGTCTATGCCACGTCCGATGCGCTGACCAAGGTCGATGCCGGTCGCGATGCCTGGCTTGCCGGTACCGCCACGCTCGACGCCATGGGCGGTGAGCAGTGGTCGGTGCAGGAATGGGAACACTTCTTCGAAGGCTTCCCGAAGACGGCGACCGCCGCGCAACTGAAGGCGCTCGATAGCCGCTTCAAGCTCACCGGTTCGCCGAACGCGATCATCGCCAGCGACTGGTACAAGCTGGCGATCGACTCAGGCCAGGCGGCGGCGCTGATGCCGCAGATCGAGACCTATCTCGGCCATGTCGGCCGCATGAAACTGATCAGCCCGATCTATCGCGCATTGGCGGCGACCGAAGCCGGCAAGCTGCAGGCCAAGGCCATCTACAAGAAGGTGAGCAGCGGCTATCACCCGATTGCCCAGCAGACGGTGGAGCGAATCCTCAAGGGCAGCTGAGGCTTTTACTTCCAAGCCTGTCTCACGCAAGGGCGCAAAGACGCGAAAAAGCTCTGGAAAAGCTTTCTTCTCGTCTTTCTTTATCTGCGTCTTGGCGCCTTTGCGTGAGAGGACGTCTGTCCGACCGATAGGTGTCAATGCACCTTGCGCGACATGCCGCGCAGACGCTCGGCGTCCTTGTTGCCCTTGCTGTTGCCCATGTCCGGGCGCAGCTTGCCGCCGCCGCTCGGGCCGGCCGCCTTCTTGGCCGCAAGCGCTTCCTTCAGCACCTGGGCGCTGGTTTTCTTCTTCGGGGGTTCGGTGCTCATGGCAGCATTCTAACGCTGCGTGCCATGAGCACTCGAATGAACCTCAGAGCGCCAGGCGGCGCATGTCGCCCAGCAGCTTGACCAGGCTGACGATGAAGCGCGCCGCGTAGGCGCCATCGATGACCCGATGGTCGTAGCTCAGCGATAGCGGCACCATCAGCCGTGGCTGGAAGGCGGCACCGTCCCAGACCGGTTTCATCACCGCTTTCGACACGCCAAGGATGCCGACTTCCGGCGCATTGACGATCGGCGTGAAGTGACTGCCACCGATGCCGCCGAGGCTGGAGATCGAGAACACGCCGCCTTTCATGTCGGCGCCGGACAGCTTGCCATCGCGCGCTTTCTTGGCCAGCTCGCCGGTTTCGATCGCCAGCTGCACGAGGCCCTTTTTGTCGACCTCGCGCACCACCGGCACCATCAGGCCATTCGGCGTATCGGCTGCGAAGCCGATGTGCGTGTAGTTCTTGTGGATCAGGCTTTCGCCATCCGGCGACAGCGAGGCGCGGAATTCCGGATAGGCATCCATCGCCTTGGCCACCGCCTTCATCACGAACGGCAGCAGGGTCAGCTTCGGGCCACCACCCTTGGCGCTTTCGTCCGAGGCTTCCTTGCGGAAGGCTTCGAGCTCGGTGATGTCGGCTTCATCGGTCTGGGTGACGTGCGGGATGTTCAGCCAGGACCGATGCAGATGCGCCGCGGAAATCTTCCGGATGCGCGCCAGCGGCTTGGTCTCGATCTCGCCGAACTGCGAGAAGTCGACCGCCGGAATCGGCGGAATGCCGCTGCCAGCGGCAGCACCCGCCGCTGCCGGCGGTGCGGCCAGCACTTTCTTGACGTGGCTCTGCACGTCTTCCTGGGTGATCCGGCCTTTCTGGCCGGAGCCGCTGACCTTGGCGAGATCGACACCGAGTTCGCGCGCGAACTTGCGGATCGACGGGCTGGCGTACGGAATCACGTCGCTGCTGCTGGCTACCGCGGCAGCAGGCTCCGACGACGCCGGCTTGGTTTTCGGCGCAGCGTCGTCCTTGGCTGGCGCCTTTTCGGTCTTCGCTTCGACGGGTGCGGCTTCGGCTTCAGGCTCGGCTTCAGGCTCGGCTTCCGCCGGCTCGTCACCGGCGGCGGCCAGGGTGCAGACGGTGGTGCCCTTCGACACCTTGTCGCCCACCTTCAGCTTGAAGCCGCCGACCACGCCGGCAGACGGCGCCGGCACGTCGAGCGTCGCCTTGTCCGACTCCAGCACCATCAAGGTCTGGTCCTTCTCGACCGTGTCGCCGTCCTTGACCAGCACTTCGATGATCGGCACGTCCTGGTAGTCGCCGATGTCGGGAACTGTGACCGCGACAGCAGCGCCCGATGACTTGGCGGCCTTGGCAGGCGCGGGTTTCTTCTCCGCTGCGGGCGCCTCGGCGGCAGGGGCTTCAGCCTTCGCTGGCTTCTCGGCCTTGGGCGCTGATTCCGGTTTCGACTCGGCCTTCGGTTCCTCGGCAGCAGGCGCCGCCGCAGCATCGCCGCCGGTCTCCAGCACCAGCACCGCCGCGCCCATCGACACCTTGTCGCCGGCCTTGATGCTGATCGACTTGACCACGCCGGCTTCCGGCGCCGGCACGTCGAGCGTTGCCTTGTCCGACTCCAGCGTCACCAGGGCGGCATCCTTCTCGACGGTGTCGCCGACCTTGACCAGCACTTCGATTACCGGCACATCCTGGTAGTCACCGATGTCCGGCACCGTGACCTTGAGTTCTGTCGCCATTTGTTAGACCTGTACCGGGTTTGGCTTGGAGGAATCGAGTCCGTACTTCTCGACCGCTTCAGCAACTTTCTTGCGCGGCAGTTTGCCCTCGTCCGCCAGCGCCTGCAGCGCCTTGATGGTGATCCAGTTGCGATCGACCTCGAAGAAGTGGCGCAGCTTCTCGCGGGTGTCGCTGCGGCCGTAACCGTCGGTGCCGAGCACGTGATAGGCCATCGGCACGAACGGACGGATCTGCTCGGGATAGGCCTTCATGTAATCGGTGGCGACGATCGCCGGGCCGGTCTTGTCGGCCAGCATTTCGGCGACGTAGGACTTGCGCGGTTCTTCGTTGGGATTGAGCAGGTTCCAGCGCTCGGCATCGCGGCCATCGCGCGCCAGTTCGTTGAAGCTCGGTGCGCTCCAGATGTCGCTGGTCACGCCCCAATCGGCCTTCAGCAGCTCGGCCGCAGCGATCACTTCACGCAAGATCGAACCGGAACCGAGCAACTGCACGTGCTTTTTCGCCGGCTTCTCGCAAGGCGTGAGCAAATACAGGCCCTTCATGATCCCGGCTTCGACACCGGCCGGCATCGCCGGGTGCGTGTAGTTCTCGTTCTGCAGGGTGAGGTAGTAGTACTCGTCGTGCTGCACGCCACCCTCCGCCGGATACATGCGGCGCATGCCTTCGGACAGGATCACCGCGATCTCGTAGGAATAGGCCGGATCGTAGGCGCGGCAATTCGGGATGGTTGCCGCGAACAGATGGCTGTGGCCGTCCTCGTGCTGCAGGCCTTCGCCGTTCAGGGTGGTGCGGCCGGCGGTGCCGCCGAGCAGGAAGCCGCGCGCGCGCATGTCGCCGGCGGCGTAGGCGAGATCGGCAATGCGCTGGAAGCCGAACATCGAATAGAAGATGTAGAACGGCAGCAGGCTGACGCCATGGCTGGAATAACTGGTGGACGCCGCGATCCAAGAACTCATCGCGCCGGCTTCGGTGATGCCTTCCTCCAGCACCTGGCCCTTGATGTCTTCCTTGTAGAAGGCGAGCTGATCGGAATCGTGCGGCGTGTATTTCTGGCCGACCACCGAGTAGATGCCGAGCTGGCGGAACATGCCTTCCATGCCGAAGGTGCGCGCTTCGTCCGGCACGATCGGCACGATGCGGCTGCCGATCTTCTTGTCGCGCAGCAGGATCTGCAGCGCCTGGACGAAGGCCATCGTCGTCGAGATTTCCCGCTCGCCGCTGGCTTGCAGCAAGCGATCGAAGATCGCCAGCGGCGGGATTTCCAGTGCGTCGCCGCTGGTCTTGCGGCTCGGCAGTGAACCGCCAAGTGCAGCGCGACGGCCGCGCAGATAGGTGATTTCCGGCGAATCCTCGGCCGGCCGGTAGAACGGTGTGTCCTTGATCTGATCGTCGGAGATCGGCAGCTTGAAGCGGTCGCGGAACGCGCGCAGCGCCTCTTCGCCCATCTTCTTCTGCTGATGGGTGATGTTCTGACCTTCGCCGGCTTCGCCCATGCCATAACCCTTGACGGTCTTGGCCAGGATCACCGTCGGCGTGCCTTCATGCTTCGAAGCCGCTGCGTAAGCCGCATAGATCTTGTGCGGATCATGGCCGCCGCGGTTGAGCCGGCCGATGTCCTCGTCGGACATCGTCGACACCAGCTTCAGGGTTTCCGGATGCTTGGCGAAGAAGTTGTCGCGGGTGTACTTGCCGCCCTTGGCCTTGTAGTTCTGGTACTCGCCGTCGACGGTCTCGTTGAAGATGCGCTGCAGCTGGCCACTGCGATCGGCCGCGATCAAGGCATCCCAGGCACCGCCCCAGATCACCTTGATGACGTTCCAGCCGCCGCCCCTGAACACACCTTCGAGCTCCTGGATGATCTTGCCGTTGCCTCTGACCGGGCCATCGAGCCGCTGCAGATTGCAGTTGACGACGAACACCAGGTTGTCGAGCTTCTCGCGGGCAGCGATATCGACGGCTCCGAGCGATTCCGGCTCGTCCATCTCGCCATCACCGCAGAAGCACCAGACCTTGCGGCCGGTGGCCTTCATCAAGCCGCGATGCTCCAGATACTTCATCAGGCGCGCCTGATAGATCGCCTGGATCGGCCCCAGGCCCATGCTGACCGTCGCGAACTGCCAGAACGACGGCATCAGCCAGGGATGCGGGTAGGACGGCAGACCCTTGCCATCGGTTTCCATGCGGAAATGGCGGATCTGCTCCTCGCTCAAGCGGCCTTCGAGATAGGCGCGAGCGTAGATGCCGGGCGTGCAGTGGCCCTGGAAGTAGATGAGGTCCGGGCCGTCGGCGTGTTCCGGGCCTTTCCAGAAATGATTGAAGCCGACGTCGTACAAGGTGGCCGCCGACGCGAAGCTGGCGATGTGGCCGCCGATGCCGGAGTGTTCGCGGTTGGCGTTGATGACCATCGCCATCGCGTTCCAGCGGATGATCGAACGGATCTTCCATTCGAGCGCGTGATCGCCGGGCGAGCGTTCTTCGAGGTGCGGCGGAATGGTGTTGACGTAAGCCGTGTTCGGCGAGAACGGGATGTAGGCTCCGCTCAGGCGCGCCTTTTCCTGCATCGCTTCAAGTAAGAAATGCGCGCGCTCCGGCCCTTCGCGTTCGAGGACGGCGGCAAGCGCTTCGAGCCACTCGCGGGTTTCCTGCGGATCGACGTCCCGATTCAGATCGGATTCGGCAACAACGGGCGGCGTGGCGGCGATAGGTCCAGTCATGGCAGTACGTCTCGGTGCGGTTCGGGGGCTGGCCGGCCTTTCCGGTGCGGTGGATCGATGATGCACAAGTGCCGCCGAACGGACGACGCTGACATCTGCAGGCCAATAGCAGCAAACATTAGACCCGGGTCGTCGATACGTCCAATATATGAAATACCGATTCTCGATACTTCAAAAGTACCTCGCATGGAACTGCGCCATCTTCGCTATTTCCTCGCCGTGGCCGACGAGCTGCATTTCACCCGGGCCGCGAAAAAACTCGGCATGGAGCAGCCGCCGCTGAGTCAGCAGATTCGCGCACTGGAAGCCGAGATCGGCACGCCGCTGTTTCATCGTCACGCCCGAACCGTGACCCTGACCGACGCCGGCCAGGTGTTTCTCGACGATGCTCGGCAGATCCTCGCCCACGTGCAGCGCGCCACCGATCACGCGAGACGAGTCGCGCGCGGCAATCTCGGCCGCATCGGCGTCGGCATGATCAACTCCGCACCGTTTCATCCCTTCGTGCCGCGCGTACTGCGCGAATACGGCCAGCAGTATCCGGAGGTGGCGCTGTCGCTGGACGAGAACTCGACGCCGGTGCTCGCCGCTGCGGTGCTCGCCGATCAGCTCGACATCGCCTTCGTCCGCCCGCTGCTGGGGGAAGAACCGGGTTTGGTCACGGAAGCCTTGTTCGACGAGGAAGTGCTGGTGGCGTTGCCGCAGGCGCATCGGCTGGCGGCCGAGCCTGAGCTGCATCTGGCGCAGTTACGCGCCGAGCCGTTCGTGCTGTTCTCGCGGCCGGTCGGCTCCGGCCTTTACGACGACATCCTCGCCGCCTGCGGCCGCGCCGGTTTCAGTCCGCGCATCGGCCAGGAAGCCTCGCAGGTGACTTCGATCGTCAACCTGGTTGCTGCCGGTCTTGGCGTGTCGCTGGTGCCGGCGTCGATGCAGCAGATCCACTCCGATGGCGTCGCCTACCGGACCATCATTGGCGACGCCCCCAAAGCCCGGATGAGCCTGGTCTATCGGCGTGACGACGAATCGGCGACGGTGCGCAACATGGTCGCGCTGGCGCGCAGCGTGGCGCTGGCGATGGGGCTTTAACCGAGCGCAGCAGCCATGAACGCCGACCATACGGCGTCCGGCTTCCACACCGCATGCAGATCGCGCTCGGCGACTTCATGCGGCACGCCCTTCTTCAGCACCCGCCACAGGTAGACGAACACCGACACCCGCTTGTTCGCCGCGCAGTGGATGAACATCGTGTGGCCGTCCTCGTCCTGCATCACGGCGCAGAAGCGGTCGAAGTCATCGAGCGTCGGCGCCTCGAAGACAACCGGGATGTGGTGATAACGCAGGCCCAGGGCGCGGACGATGTCGTCCTCGTCGGCCAAGGCGTGGTCGGAGGTCGGCAGCGACAGGTTGATCACCACTTCCGAGCCGATCGCCCGCAAGGACTTGAACTCTTCGGCGCTGGGCTGGCCGGCGGTCAGCAGCTTTTCGCCGATCTCGTGCCAGTTGCGCGGCTTGCGCAGCATGTTCAGATCGAACGGCGGCGGCGTGAAGCCGCGACGGATCTGCAGATCACGCACCGCGTAACCGGTGCCGGCCGGCCAGGGCTTGATCTGCTCCAGCGGCAGCTTCTTCCACTCGATCAGTTCCTCGCCCAGGTTCACCGTGCCTTCGGCGATCACGTGGTAGGCGATGATCACTTGGTTCATCCGCTCGAACGGATAGAAGCCGATGAACTCGCCGATGCGTCCCTTCAGGCCCAACTCTTCCTCGACTTCGCGCAGCACGCCGGATTCCGGGTGCGGGTCGTTCTTTTCCAGGAAGCCGGTGATCAGCGCGAACATCTTCGGCGGCCAGGCGGCGTTGCGGGCGAGGATGATCTGACCTTCATGCTCGACGATCGCCGCGACCACCGGCACCGGGTTGTCCCAGTGCACGTAGCCGCAGACGCGATCCGGGCAGGCGATGCGCTGCATCTCGCCGTGATTGGCCAGTTCCAGCGGCTTGGCGCATTGCGGGCAGTACTTGAAACGGCTCATGGCGTTCAGAGTTCGGTGGCTGTCGAATCGTTCGCCGATTCGAGAAAGGCGGCATAGCGGCCGCGATGAGTGACCACCGCGCGGCCATTTGCGCGAATGCGGGTCTCGATCGCGATACGGGCCCGACGATGGCGGCGCAAGGTGGCGAGAAAGTGCGGCCACTCGGCCTCCGGCAATACCGACAGGGCAACGAAATCCGCTGCCACCGGCTCGCGGAACTCGCAGTCGCTGTGCTGGACGACGATCTTCGCAACCAGATTCTGCCGCTCCAGCGCCGTGTGCAGCAGACTCCAGCCGCCGAGGATGCCGAGCGTCGCCAGGCTGCCGCCGAACGCGGTGCCGCGATGATTCCGGTTCGGCGCCAGCGGTGCGGCGATCTCCATCTGACGACTGTCGAAGGACAGCACCCGGGCATCGAGCGCGGCCGTCAGCGGGATGTGCGTGTGCAGATAGGCGGTCAGGTCTTCGGGGCTCATGAGCGGAACCTTAGCGGATGCTCATGAGCCCGTCATTGCCGTGACCGGCGCTCAGAAGGTGATGCCGCCCTTCAGGCTGTAGACGTTGTTGTCGCCGAGCCGCTCGTACTCGAGCGTGGCGCTGATCAGCAGCAGGCTGAAGCTGGTGCCGACGAAGTACTTGGCCTGGCCGAAGGATTCCTTGTCGAGCGCGAAGCTGGATGCGGCCTTGGTGTCGGAGTGCACGTAGCCGATGCCGGCGTACGGCGTCAGGAACAGGATGCCTTTCGAGATCGACAGATCGGTGCCATAGGAGCTGTAGTCGAAATCGCCGGTATTGCTGGCGCGGGTGTAGGTACCGCGCACCGCGAGCGCCGGGGTGGCGACGCTGCCGTCGAGGATCGCGTAGCGGAGTTCGCCGCCGTAGACCGACGCATCGGAACCCGGCACGCGGCTGTAGAAACCGCCGACATCAAAGCCGAACGGCAGACCCTTGCTGGCGCGCAGGCCGACAGCACCAAGGCCATCGACCGACTTGCCGGTGAGGCGCGACCAGGCGTCGCTGCTCTGGGTGCTGGTGTAGCTGCCGTAGGTGCCGATGTAGAAGCCGAGCACGCCACCGGGTTCAGCGCCGCCGAGCGCCTTGTAGTCGAGCGCGGCGGTGAGGTCTTCAGCGACCGAGCGGAAATCCTGCTGGTTCGGCGTGGTGATGTCGAAGCTCAAGGCGCTGGCCGAACCGGCCGCGAAGGTCGCAGTCAGGGTAAGCAGGGCAGCAGTGATGGGGCGCAGCTTGGTCAGAAACATGGTGAGTTCTCCACGGGTTGAAAGCTGGGCATCAGGATGTTGCGGCGATCTTACTTGCCTAGGCAGAAGGTGCTGAAGATGCGGCCCAGCAGATCATCGGAACTGAACCGGCCGGTGATCTCATCGAGCGCGACTTGGCTGAGACGCAGCTCTTCGGCAATCAGTTAAGGTGCCGACAAGGCCAGCCGATTGGCGGCATCGAGGTGAGCATCGGCACCGCGCAAGGCTTCGAGATGCCGGGTACGCGCAGTGAACGGTTGGGTCTCGGATTCGGCCAGGCCGGCATGTTCGCAGATCAGCTCGATCAGACTGTCGATGCCGAGATCAGTAGCGGCTGAAATACGCACTGCGAGATGGCCGTCGATCTCGAAACGCTCTGCTTGCCGCCTGCTGAGATCGCATTTGTTGAACACCATCAGCACCGGCAAGGCTTCCGGGAACTGGGCGAGCAAGGTCTGATCGGCTGGCGTCAGGCCGTTGCGATCATCGGCGACGAACAACACCAGTTCCGCTTGCGACAAGGCCGCCCAAGCGCGGCGCACGCCTTCGCGTTCGATGCTGTTGTCGGTATCGCGCAGGCCGGCGGTATCGAGCACGGTCAGCGGCAGGCCTCGGAGCACCAGATGCTCGCGCAGCACGTCGCGGGTGGTGCCGGCTTCGGGCGAAACGATCGCAGCGTCGGCACCGGCCAGACGATTCAGCAAGGTCGATTTACCGACATTCGGCTGGCCGGCGATCGCCAGGGTCAAGCCCTCGCGCAGACGCCGGCCTTGCGTGGCCTGTTTCAGCAGCGCTTTCAGTTGGGCGCTGATGTCGTTCAGCCTCGCTCGCAGCTGCGGCCCATTGAGCCAGGGCACGTCTTCATCGGCGAAATCGAAGGCGGCTTCAAGATCGGCGCGCAGTGCGATCAGGGTTTCGACGAGTGCCAGCACTTGTCGCGAGAATTCGCCCTGCAGCGATCGGCTGGCAGCCCGCACCGCAGCCTGACTGCCGGCATCGATCAGGTCGGCAATGCTTTCAGCCTGGGCGAGATCGAGCCGTGCGTTTAGGAAGGCACGTTCGGAGAATTCACCGGGCCGGGCCGGGCGGGCGCCAGCGCTGCAGGCCGCTTTCAGCAAGAGATCAAGCACCACCGGGCCGCCATGGCCCTGTAGCTCGACGACGTCTTCACCGGTGAACGAGTTCGGACCAGGAAAGGCCAGCACCAGACCTTCGTCGACGATGCTGCCATCCGCCTCGCGAAACCGGCGCAAGCCAGCGCTGCGGGCCTTCGGCAGATCGCCGCAAAGCGCGGTGGCAACTTTGAAAGCGTCGACGCCCGACACTCTCAGAATGCCGACGGCACCACGGCCTGGTGCCGTGGCGATGGCCGCAATCGTGTCGCTGCGGCTCATCGTCTGGCGCCGGTCAGCCGGCTCAGGCCTTCTTCAGTTCCTGGCGATTGCTGTCTGCCGCCTGGATGCGCTTGGTGATGAACATCTGCTGGGCGATGCCGATGACATTCGACACGAACCAGTAGACGACCAGGCCGGCCGGGAAGAACAGGAACATGCCGGTGAATGCGATCGGCATGACGTTCATGATCTTGGCCTGCATCGGGTCCATGGTCGCGGTCTGGCCGGACATGCGCTGCTGCAGCCACATC
>NZ_CAISIQ010000510.1 GCF_903885465.1 uncultured Nevskia sp. | reverse complement strand
GCATCCCGCCTTTCGCGATACGCCGAACGGCGGGATGCGCGACCCTACCCCCCTAGTTTCAGAGAGAGATCCATGACCAGCTCCTGCGACCGCAACAGAAAGAACGTCATCGCCTTCTACGAGCTGATGTTCAACGAATGCCGTCCCGCAGAAGCGATCGAACGCTACGCGGGCGCGACCTACATTCAGCACAACCCTCGCGTGGCCGATGGCAAGCAGGGCTTCATCGATTACTTCGAGCGTATCGCCAGGGAGTATCCGGGCAAGCGGCTGCACATCAAACGCACGGTTGCTGAAGGCGATCTGGTGGTCATTCACTGGCACCAGGAATGGCCTACCGATCAGGACAAGGACTGGGCTGGCATCGATATCTTCCGGCTCGATGGCGACGGCAAGATCGTTGAGCACTGGGATGTCTTGCAGGCGGTTCCACAGGAAGCTGCGCACGGCAACACGATGTTCTAGCTCCGTGTGGCGGGATACCCGATGCGGACGCTATCCCGCTCTACTCTGGCCCTCGCTTGGGCCAGGCGCTCCAAGCCCGCGTGCTACGCTGATTACCCATTCGATATCAATCGATATCAGTGCCCCGATCGCCGGAAGATGCCGGCTCCGAGCCTTGCCCCAAGACGTTCTTCGCAGGCGCGCAAGGCAGATCGGTGCCCCCGAATTCATCAGCAGCGCCACCCCGGAAGGAAGCCATGCAGCAGTTGACCCCCGCAGGACAGAACGTCGTCGATGATCTGGCCCGCCGTTACAACCTCAGCCAGAACGCGGTGATGGAGATGCTGGTTGCAGTCAATCAGGGCGGCGGCTTCATGGCGCAGTTCTGGTGCGGCGAACTCGGCGGTGGCGGCCAGTGGATGCGCGGCGGCATGACCATGGTGGGTGACATGTTCAACCACGGTCTTAAGAACACCGTCGACAATCTCTGCAATGACTTGTCCAACGCGCTGGCGAACACCCAGATGTTTCCGGTGGCGCCGCCCGGCTCGCGCAACAGCAGCCAGTGGTGGCCCGGCGATCTCGGCAGCCCGTTCAGCAGCGGCGGCCAGAACAACATCCGCTATGCCGTGTTTCCGCGACGGCTGGCAGTGGAACTCAACGGCCAGGTCACGGTGTACGACACGCTCGATCACAACATCGGCGGCGTCAGCCAGCAGCAGGGCGGCGATACCTCGCTGAGCTTCGGCAGCCAGTACGGCACGGTGTCGGTCAGCAGCCTGCCGATCGTGTCCGGCCCAGGGTTGATTCAGTCGGCGCAGGCGCCTCAGAACAACTTCGCGAACCCCGCCCCGGCGATGGCGCCGGAACCGCAGTCATCGTGGAACCCGCCGCCGCAGCCGAGCTTCGATCCGCCGCCCAGCAATCCTCAGCGATCCGGCAATGCCTCGTCGTCCGATGAGCTAATCGGCCTGATCGAGAAACTGGCCCGGCTGCGCGATGCCGGTGCGCTGACCGATCAGGAATTCAACACCAAGAAGAGCGAGTTGCTGGGGCGCCTCTGAAGCAGCGGCACGGGCTTCGTGGCGGGATGCGCGGTGATGCCGCTTTCCCGCCCTACAATCTGCGCTGATCTGCCGACCGATCGCGAGGCACTAGCCATGAGCACATTGTTGTCGCCGCGCCAGCTGCGCGAACGCTTCGTCGAGCGCGCCACTGCGAAGTTCGCGCGCAACGTGCCGGACTTCGTTCGGCTGCAGGCGCTGGTCGCTGCACAGGGCGGGCGCTTCCTGAACGATCACGGCGCGATCCGCACGGCGGACCCGGCAGTGGCAGCGTTGTTCGTCCGTGCCGCGCGCGTGCTCGGCCTGCAGCGCGAACGCAGCTACGTATTCCCGGCCAAGAAGCTGGTCAGCTTCGATCTGCAGGTGGTCGGCGATGACGCGCATCAGTTCAAGGTGTTCGTCAGCGAAGTCGATCTCGCCGCGTTTCCGCCGGAGGTTGCCGCGTTGGTTCGCGCGGATTGCGCGACACAAGCGAGCGCTGTCGATCACGGCACGTTCATCGCGCTGATCGCGAAGGCCGAAGCGCAGGGTGGCTTGAACGAAGCCGATGCCGAAGCTTTCGTCGCGCACTTTGTCGATGTGCTGATGGCGCGCAACGGCCCACCGATGCGGCGCACAACGCTCGATGCAGTCGCCGCCGTTTCCGGCGAAGCAGCCAGTGCTTTGGCGCTGGGGCCAGACTTCAATCACGTGACCATCGACGTGCCATCGGCGGGCTTTGGCGGCATCGAAGCGATGACAGCGGCAATGCTCGCGGCCGGCTTCACGATGCTGCCGGCAATCCAGGGCGCGCCCGGCACCAAGCTGCGCCAGACGGCAACGATGGCCGCGACAATGGCAACGCCGGTGCTGGAAGCCGATGGCCGCGTCGGCAACGCGCAGAGCGAGAAGCAGTTCGTCGAGATCATCGAACGCGCTCAGGCCATTGATGCCGATGGCGCGCCGCTCTGGGCTGACGATGGCGCGCCATTGATCTTCCGCAACTTCCTAGCTGCGAATGCCGAGAAGATCTTCGATGCGGCATCGACGCGCGGCAGCAGCGCGCCACAGAGCTGCTGAGCAGCGGATCGACCGCGGCGCGCTGACGCCATCCGGCAACGGCAGGCACACTCGGGTACTGATTCGCTCAGCTTGAGGAGATTCCGATGCCGCTTTTCATCCGCAAGCACATCGCTGCGCTGCTGACCGCCGTACTGCCGCTGATGCTGGCTGGCAACGCACAAGCCGAGGACCGTCTGGCGATTGCCGCGGTGCCGAGCATCGCGCCCGCCGCCGCCACGCTGAACACCGAGTTCCTGCGCCAGCATCCGGGTGCGACGATCACCGTCGCCAGCGCCGCTTCGGCAACGCTGGGCACGCAGATCGAGTCCGATGGCGCGTTCGACGTGCTGCTCGCCGATGACCAGGCGCTGCCGCAGCGGCTGGCCGTCAGCGGCAAGCTCGATGGCGGCAGCACGCGGGTGATCGGCATCGGTCTGCTGGCCTTGTGGACCAATACGCCGGGCGTCAATCCGGGCCGCGGTCGGCCGTTGTTCGCGGCGGACTACATCAACGCCATCGCGATCGCCGACCCGGCCAGCTCGCCGTTCGGTGTCATCGCCACCAACGCGCTGGATCGCCTGGGTGTCTCCGAAATCGCGACTCCGAAGCTGAAGCGGCTTGCCGACGATCTGGCAGTGGCCGAGGAGATCAAGGCCAAGGGTTCGGACATCGGCCTGCTGCCGATGCCGATGGTGAAAGCGCCGGCCTATCGCGATATCGGCACCTACATCCTGCTGCCGATCGGCGTCTACGAACCGGCGCAGTACACGGCGACCTTGAGCAAGGCCGGCAGTGGCAATGCGCTGGCGCAGGCCTATGTCGAGTTCCTGCGCTCGGCGCCGGCGCGGGCACTGCTGGCTACAGCCGGCTTCGAGGCCCCAGCCCCTACACCCTGAGCGCATCGCGCTGAGGCAACTCAGCGGCAGGAGCGTCACCGCGCTGTCATCGACGGTGACGAGCATCGGCCAGTGCTTCTGCTGGCTGCTGCCTCATGTCCCCCAAAAGTTTTGCGAATTCCCGTTTGAGCCGTCGTGATCTGCTGAAGGCCTCGCTCGCCATCGTGCCGATGCTCGCGGCCTGCACCGAAAGCGGCGAGACCGATGCGCCGCTGTCCGCCGCGCGCTTCGATCACGGAGTGGCCAGCGGTGATCCGGCCACCGACCGCGTGATCCTGTGGACGCGTGCGACGCCCCCAACCGACACGGGGTCTGATGTTGGCGAAGTGGTCATCGACTGGCTACTGGCCCGCGATCCGGGGCTCAGCGACATCGTGCTGCAAGGCCGCGTGCGTAGCGATTCAACGACCGATCACACAATCAAGATCGACGCTACAGGCCTGGCACCGGGTACCGTCTACTGGTACCGCTTCACGTCGGCCACGGCCTCCTCGCCGATCGGCCGCACACGCACGGCGCCGGTCGGCGCGGTCGATCATCTGCGTTTCGCCTTCGTCACCTGTGCCGATTTCAGCCGCGGCTTCTACAACGCCTATCGCCGCGTGGCCGAGCGCGACGATCTGCAGGCCGTGGTCCATCTCGGCGATTACATCTACGAGAACGGCGCCCAGGATCGCGTGCGTCCGCACCAGCCGCCGCGCGAGATCGTCAGCCTGGCCGATTACCGCGAGCGCTACGCCCAAGTCCGCCGTGATGCCGATCTGCAGGCGCTGCACGGCCAGCATCCGATGATCTGGGTCTGGGACGATCACGAGGTCGCCAACAACGCCTGGCGCGATGGCGCGGAGGCTCACGATCCGGCGACTCAAGGCGCCTACTCTGATCGCCGTGCCGCGGCGTTCCGGGCCGCGCATGAATGGCTGCCGATCCGCACGCCGGAGCCCGGCAATCTGGCCCGCGTCTATCGCGCGTTCTCGTTCGGCGATCTCGCCGATCTGACCATGATCGACGCCCGCCACATCGGCCGCGACCAGCCGGTGCCGCCGAATACCGTGTTCGGCGACGGCATCGGCGCGTTCACTCAGACCGGCGCTTTTGCCGATCCGGCACGGCAGATCCTCGGCACCGAGCAGGAAGCCTGGCTGGCCGCACAGCTCGCAGCGTCAACGGCGCGCTGGCAACTGCTTGGCAATCAGGTCTATTTCTCGCCGCTGAAACTGCTCGGCGCGCCACGCGCCAGCAATCTCAGCCTGTTCGTGTCGAACGACAAATGGGACGGCTACGAACCGGCGCGCGACCGGGTGCTGGCGATGCTCGATGGTCTGCGCAATCCGCTGATCCTGACTGGCGACGCCCACGAGGCCTACGCCTTCGATGTCACGCCGGACCCGAACAGCCTGCGCTACAACGCGCTGAGCGGCGAAGGTTCACGCGCGGTGGAATTCGTCGTCACCTCGACGACCTCGCGCGGCGATGCACCGGAGGGTTTGTCGATCAGCGGCTTGCTGGAACGGCTGCAGACCGGCATCACGCCTTTGCTGAGGCTGAGCAATCCGCATCTGAAATATCTGAACAACCGGCTCAACGGCTACCTGCTGCTCGACCTGACGCCAGCCCGAGCCCAGGCCGAGTTCTGGACGGTACCGATGGTTTCAAGCATCACCGATGAGCAAAGCCTCGATGCCGTCTGGATCTGCGACGACGGCACCAAGCGTTTGCGACGTGGCTGATCCCGCTCAGGGGCAAGGAATCGTGTAGCGCTTGTGGATCGCTTCGATGCCTTCGATCACCGCTTTCGACAGCTTCAGCTCGTGCGAAGCGATGTTCGATTTCAGCTGCTCCATCGACGTGGCGCCGATGATGTTCGCAGTCGTGAAATGCCGTGAAGTGACGAAGGCCAGCGCCATCTGGTTCAGCGCCAGGCCGTGCTCTTTCGCGAGGTCCGCATAGGCCTGAGTGGCAGCCATCGCGTGGTCGCCGTTGTAGCGGCTGAAGCGCGCGTACAGGGTCAGCCGCGCGTTTGCCGGGCGCTGGCCGTTCAGGTACTTGCCGGCGAGCATGCCGAAGGCCAGCGGCGAATAGGCCAGCAGGCTGAGCTGCTCGCGGTGCGAGAACTCGGCGAGGCCGACCTCGAAGCTGCGGTTCAGCAGGCTGTACGGATTCTGGATCGACACCGGGCGCGGCAGATTCTGCTCGCGGCTCAGGCGCAGGTACTCGGAAACGCCCCAGGGCGTTTCGTTCGAGACACCGACGTGGCGCACCTTGCCGGCTTTCACCAGGTCGCCGAGCGCACCCAGCGTCTCTTCGATCGGCGGCGCGCGGCTGTCATCGCTGGGCTTGAAGCCGAGCTGGCCGAAGTAGTTGGTGGCGCGTGACGGCCAGTGGATCTGGTAGAGATCGATGTAGTCGGTCTGCAGGCGCTTGAGCGAGGTATCGCAGGCGGCGAGCACGCTCTTCCGATCGAGCTTGGCACCGCCACGCATGTAATCCATCTGGCCGGGACCGGCGACCTTGGTCGCCAGCACGATGTCCTTGCGGCGGCCCTTCTTCGCGAACCAGGTGCCGATGATCTCTTCGGTGCGGCCATAGGTTTCGGCCTTCGGCGGCACCGGGTACATCTCGGCGACGTCGAAGAAGTTGATGCCCTGAGTCACGGCGTAATCCATCTGCTCGTGGCCTTCGGCTTCGCTGTTCTGCTCGCCCCAGGTCATGGTGCCGAGGCAGATGCTGCTGACTTCGAGATCGGTACGGCCGAGCTTGCGCATTTCCACGGGCATCACTCCTTCAGAGGCGGATGAATTCGAGGTCGGCGACCTCGTGACCGAGGCGCAGGCCACGGTTTTCGAAACGGGTCAGTGGGCGATCGTCCGGGCGCGGCACGAAGCGGCCGTCGGGGCTGAGATTCTTCAGGCGCGGCTCGGTGGCGATCGCTTCGAGCATGTGCTCGGCGTATGGCGCCCAGTCGGTCGCGAGCTTGAAGCGACCACCGGGTGCCAGCGCCTCGGCCACGGTGGCGACGAACGCCGGCTGGATGATCCGGCGCTTGTGGTGCTTGGTCTTGTGCCAGGGATCCGGGAACTGCACGACCACTTCGCAGAACGCGCCTTTCGGGGCCGTCGTCCGCAGGAACTCGGCAGCGTCGGCACACATCACGCGGACGTTGCTCAAGCCCGCTTTCTCGACTTCCTGCAACACGCGGCCGACACCGGGCCGATGCACTTCGGCGCCGATGTGGTTGATCTCCGGATGCGCCGCCGCCGCCTGCGCCAGACGCTCGCCATTGCCGAAGCCGATCTCCAGCGATAGCGGCGCAGCACGGCCGAAAGCTCCGGCAAAGTCGATCAGCGGCAGCGGATGAACATGCTCGCCATCGGGCATCGGCCCCAGGCCGTACTGCGGCCACAGGCGCTCCAGCGCATCGGCCTGGGCATCGGTGATCCGCCCTTCGCGGCGCACGAAGCTGCGGATCGCGCGGGCGCGGCGGTCGTTGTCGAGTACGGGAACTTCGGACATGCGAGTGCTCAGCCGATGACGCCGGCAATCGGCGACGAGGCCGAGGCGTAGCGTCGCATCGGCATGCGGCCGGCGAGCTTGGCTTCGCGGCCGGCGATGATCGCGTGCTTCATGGCGCTGGCCATCAGCACCGGGTCACGGGCTTCGGCGATCGCGGTGTTCATCAGCACGCCGTCACAGCCCAGCTCCATCGCGATGGCGGCGTCGCTGGCGGTGCCGACGCCGGCGTCGATGATGATCGGCACCTTGGCGTTCTCGATGATCGCCAGGATGTTGTAGCGGTTCTGGATGCCCAGACCGGAGCCGATCGGCGCCGCCAGCGGCATCACCGCGACGCAGCCGATCTCTTCGAGGCGCTTGGCCAGCACCGGGTCATCGCTGCAGTAGACCATCACGTCGAAGCCGTCGCGGACCAGGATTTCGGCGGCGGCGAGCGTGCCGATCACGTCCGGATACAGGGTCTTCGGATCGGCCAGCACTTCGAGCTTGACCAGCTTGTGGCCGTCGAGCAGTTCTCGGGCCAAGCGGCAGGTGCGCACGGCCTCGTCGGCGGTGTAGCAGCCGGCGGTATTGGGCAGGATCGTGTAGCGGCTCGGCGGGACGACGTCGAGCAGGCTCGGTTCGTTCGGGTTCTGACCGATGTTCACGCGGCGGATCGCCACGGTGATGATTTCCGCGCCGCTGGCTTCGGTCGCCAGCCGGGTTTCTTCGAGGCTCTTGTACTTGCCGCTGCCGACCAGCAGCCGCGAGCGATAGCGCTTGCCGGCGATGACCAGCGAATCGTCGGCAGCGGTGGACATGGGTTCAGCCTGGGTCATCTCGAATCTCGATCAGTGCGACTAAGCGTTCTACATCAACGCAGACACATAAAACTGCGTCATGCCCGCTAAGGCGGGCATCCAGTTTTGGCCGTAAGCGCCGTGTCAGAACTGGATTCCCGCCTGCGCGGGAATGACGTGAACATTTTGGGCGCAGGGAGACCAGCCGTTCTATCCGCCACCTATCGCCCGCACAACTTCCAGACGATCCCCTGAAACAAGTACCCGCTCGCCCCAGCTGCTGCGCGGCACGATGTCGCCGTTCAGCTCGGCAGCGCAGCGCTGGCCGGTCAGGCCGAGCGCTTCGATCACGGTAGCGACTGTGGCGGCGTCGGCAGAGTCGCGGGACTCGCCATTGACGATGATCTGCATGGCAGGACGAGGATTTGCGGGAGGCTTGAAGTTTAACCGACCGGGTCTGGCGTCGCCGCCGGCCCTGACCTTCCCTCGGATGACGAGGCCAGAGGCAGCGCCTACCATCGGCGGCACCTTGTCTTCACAGGAACTCTTGCATGCCGATCCGCAACGCGCCGTCCGCGGTGCCGACCACGCTGCGCTTCATCGGCGGCCGCCTGGCCCACCGCCTGCGTGGGCCGACTGCCGGGCCGCGCGTCGATTTCCGGGCACGCGTCGAGCGCGCGCTGGGGACGCTCGGCGATGCCGTGCTGCGTTGCGACTGGCTGAGAGTCGATGCCGATACGCCGCCGTGGCTCGACAGCGGCCTGTCGCTAGCCGACGGCCGCGCCGTCACCTTGATGGCCGACGGCGTGATCCAGGCCTCGCCGGCGCTCGATGTCGCGTTCGCGGCCAAGGTCGGCCTGTGGTTCCGGATCGGCGACGGCGAGCTGGCCAAGATCATCGGCGACGCCTGCACGCTGTATGTCGAAAACGGCGGCAGCCTTCGCTTCACGGCGAAGCCGCCGGGCGAGTTCGCCAACCGGCTCGGCGCCTTCGAAGCCGACATTCCGCGCGGCGGCATGCGCGGCGGTTTCGAGGTCGCCGTGATCCAGTGGCGCGATGATCCGGTGCCGGCGCTGGAAGCGGCCGCCGGGCACGATGCGGCGCTGTTCGGCCCGGCCCTGAAACGTTTGCAGGCGCCGGTGCAGCCGCCGGCAGGCTGGCACTACCTCTGGCGGCTCGGCGATGGCGAGATCTTCACCGCGGCGCCCCACCGCGATGGCGAACTGGCCTGCTGCACAAAGGCGGACGTCGGCATCCTGCAGTTCCCGGTCGACCGGCCGCTGACCGAAGCCAGCCGGATCGGCTGGTCGTGGTGCGTCGAGCAACTGCCGTCGAAGCTGCCCGAGCATATCGAGCCGACGCATGACTACCTGTCGATGGCGGTCGAGTTCGACAACGGGCTTGATCTCACCTGGATGTGGAGCGCGGCGCTGCCGGTCGACACGATCTTCCAGTGTCCGCTCGCCTGGTGGAAAGACCGGGAGACACACTGGGTGGTGCGCAGCGGCAGCCAGCAGCTCGGACGATGGCTCGATGAGCGCCGCTCGCTGGCGGACGACTACCGGAAGGCGATCGGTGGCCCGCTACCGAGCAGGATCACCGGCGTCTGGCTGATCGCCAATTCGGTGTTCCAGCGCGGCGAAGGCCGCTGCCGCTATCGCGACATCGCGCTCGAGGACAGCGAAGGGCGCTGGCCGATCCGCAGCTAGATCCGCATGAGCCGCGCGGCGCCGCGCCTACCGTGCAACAGGCCTTCACGGTGCGGCCGTGCGCGCGGTACGATTGCGGCCTCGTGCGGGTGTAGTTCAATGGTAGAACTGCAGCTTCCCAAGCTGCTAGCGTGGGTTCGATTCCCATCACCCGCTCCATCCCTTCCCGTTCGGTGGAAGGGATTTCCGCTTCGGAACGCTCAGGCGTTCAGCCAATCCCCCTTCAACGCCTTCAGGCGTTGAGCCAATCCAGATAGCGCTTGACGCCTTCCTCGACAGTCAGGAACGGGCGGTCGTAGCCGATGCTGCGCAGCCGGTCATGGCTGGCTTCGGTGAAGCTCTGGTAGCGGCCGCGCAGGTTGTCCGGGAACGGCACGTAGTCGATCCGGCCCTTGCCGTGCCAGGCGATCACGCTGTTGGCGATGTCGTTGAACGGCTGGGCGCGGCCGGTGCCGCAGTTGTAGATGCCGGAATGTTCCGGGTGATCCCAGAACCACAGGTTCATCGCGACGACGTCGTCGACGTGGATGAAGTCGCGGCGCTGGCCGCCGTTGTCGTAACCGTCCGATCCCTCGAACAGGCGGCACGCGCCGTCCTTGGCGATCTGGTTGTTGAAGTGGAACGCGGTCGAAGCCATGCCGCCCTTGTGCTGCTCGCGCGGTCCGTAGACGTTGAAGTAGCGCAGACCGATCACCTGCGACGTCAGTGACTGGCGGCGCACGTACTGGTCGAACAGGAACTTCGAGTAGGCGTAGACGTTCAGCGGTTTTTCGCAGTCGCGCTCTTCGCGGAAACCATGGGTGCCCATACCGTAGACCGAGGCCGAGCTGGCATAGAAGTACGGCACGCGATGCACCTGGCAGTAATGCAGCAGGCGCTTCGAGTAGTGGTAGTTGACGTCCATCATGTACTTGCCGTTCCACTCGGTGGTCGCCGAGCAGGCGCCCTGGTGGAAGATCGCGTGGATCTTCGGCAGATCGCCGCTTTCGACGCGGGCCAGGAACTCGTCCTTGTCGAGGTAGTCGGCGATTTCGCCATCGGCGAGGTTGCGGAATTTGGTGCCGTCACTCAGTTCATCGACCGCAATGATGTCGCTGCGGCTGCGGGCATTGAGACCGAGGACGATGTTGGATCCGATGAAGCCTGCGGCTCCGGTGACGACGATCACGGCACTTCTCCAGATGGGGGGGCGACGACAAGCTGCTGCCAGAGTGCTGCGACGGCAGCACGTTCCGCCGCAAAGTCTGCCTGATCAGCCAGTCCATCGGCCTGCTGCAAGGCCCGGCGATGCAGCCAGCCGCGATAGACGCGGGCGGCGTGCAACAGGCTGTCTCTCTGTTCAGGCGTTACCCGCTTCGCCTCGGCCAGCGCTTCGAGCTGTCGCCAGTTGTCGGTGTATTCGATCAGCCGCGCGTCCAGGTGAGCATCGCGCAGGCACAGGTACTGGGTCAGGAATTCAGCGTCGATCAGACCGCCGACGCTCTGCTTGACGTCCCACTTGCCAGCTGTGCGCTTCTCCAGGCTGACGCGCATCTTGGCGCGCATCTCGGCCACTTCGCGGCGCAGGGTTTCGACATTGCGGGCCCGGCACAGCACTTCGCGACGGACATCGGCGATCGCCGTACAGAGCGCATCACTGCCGGCAACCGTACGCGCCCGCAGCAGCGCCTGATGTTCCCAGGTCCAGGCCGATTCGCGCTGATAACGGGCAAAGCTCGGCAGGCCGCTGACCACCAGGCCGGAGTTGCCGCTGGGCCGGAGTTGCAGATCGATCTCGTAGGCGCGGCCGGCCGGCGTCTGGGTGGCCAGGTAATGGACGATGCGCTGACCGAGCCGGGCGAAGAACTGGGCATTGCTGAGCGGCCGCGCGCCGCTGGTGGCGGCATCTGGGGCGTCGCAGTCGTAGACGAAGACCAGGTCAAGATCGGAACCGTAGCCGAGTTCGATCGAGCCGAACTTGCCGTAGCCGAGGATCGCGAAACCGGCCGGACGGCCATCGGCATGACTGGGCTCGCCGTGGGCTTCGGCGAGCTGCGCCCAGCCGCTGGCGAGTGCACGATCGACGATCGCTTCGGCCAGCCAGGTCAGACGATCGCTGACCTGGACCAGCGGCAGGCTGCCGGCCAGATCACTGGCGGCGATGCGCAGGGTCATCTCCTGGCGATAGCGGCGCAGCACGTCCATCTGCGCTTCGACATCGCTGGCCTCGACTCGGGCGTAGCGCGTCACCAGGTCATCCCGCAGCTGCTCTTTCGACGGCGCCTCGGTAGCCAGCCGCGGATCGAGCAGCGCGTCGAGCAGCGCCGGCGTGCGCGCCAGCAAGGTGGTCAGCCAGGGGCTGGCGGCGCACAGGCGCAGCAGGGCCGAGCGGGCCATGGCGGAGTCGTGCAACAGGATCAGATAGGTGCTGCGGCCAAGAATGGCGGCGATCACTTCGAAGACGCGGGTTGCGGCCACCGCCGGCTCCGGCTGCTTGATCGCTTCATCGAGCAGCAGCGGCAGCAAGGTGCGCAGACGCTGCTGGGCGGCATCGCTCAAGGTGCGCATCTGCCGCGACTGGCGCAGATCGGTCAGCGCCTTGGCGACCAGCGCGGCGCCGCTGCCGAAGCCCAGTGCCGACAAGGTCTCCGGGTCTTCGGCCGAGATGCCCCAGGCTTCGCCCGCCGCGCTGTCGAAGCAGCGGGACTGCGGCGTCTTCTCCGGCTCCGCGAACAGCCGCTCGAACTCGCGGCGGACGCGCTGACGGGCGGCTTCCAGCGGCACCATCGCGGCGGCGTAGTCGGCACTGCCGAGTGCCGCGGCAAACGCTGCCCGCGTGGCATTGTCGGTCGGCAGCACATGGGTTTGAAGATCGCCATGCAGCTGCACGGCGTTCTCGGCGCGGCGCAGCAGCACGTAAGCAGCATCGAGCGCCTGCGCGGCATCGGCCGGCAACAGGCCGGCCTCGCCGAGATAGGCCAGCACCGGCCGCAGCCGGGCGTCGCGCAGCCGGGCGTCCTGGCCGCCGCGAGTCAGCTGGAACAGCTGGACGATGAACTCCACTTCGCGGATGCCGCCGGGGCCGAGCTTGAGGTTGTCGGCGGCGCCCTTGGCCTGGGCATCGCGGTCGATCAGGCCCTTCAGCTCG
>NZ_CAISIQ010000509.1 GCF_903885465.1 uncultured Nevskia sp. | reverse complement strand
GTCCTGTTCCTTCACCCATTTGCGTTCCAGGAACTCGACGATCTGCCCGCGGCCCACCAGAAACTCGTTGCGATTGCGCCAGCGGCTGTCCGGCGTATAGGCCAGCGATACGCGCACCGGATCCTTCGAATTCCAGGCGTCTTCGGCCAGGCGCACTTTTTTGGTCGCGTCCTCCAGCGAGAACGGTGGCAGCGGCGGGCGGGGTTCGATTGCGGTCATCGGTTGAGCTCTCCTGAGTAGATCAATGCTGCACGACCGGCTGGCCTTCGAAGGCCGCCAGTTTCGCTTTCAATTGCTCGATCTCGTCGAGCAGTGGCTGGACCTGTTCCGAGGTGAAACGCGGCGTGATGTGCTGCGGACAGTTCCAGTCCACCGCTTCGACGTCGAAGATCACCGCGCGTTCGATCTGGGCGGGATAGCCCGGGGTTGCGATGCTGGCAATCAGCGCCGGGTCGTCCGCCGCTTCGACGATACGCGCACGCGCCCAGATCTTCAGCCTCCGGCGCTTGGCGTAATCCATCAGGAACAGAGACACGCGAGGATCGGCGACGATATTGCCGGCGCTCAGGTATTGAACATTGCCGCGAAAGTCCGCGAAGCCCAGTGTCTTCTCGTCGATCACTCGCAGAAAACCTTTCGGCCCGCCACGATGCTGCACATACGGCCAGCCGGGCCGGCCGTCGGCTTCGGTGCCGTGGCTGGCGAGATAGAAGCTGTCGCGTTCGGCGATGAACTGCGCTTCGCGCACGCTGATCCGGTCGCGATGATCGTCGCTGGTCTCGAAGCCCTGGTTCTGCTCGCGGCTGCCATAGCGGCGCTGCGCATCGCGCACGCTGTCGGTGAACGTCAGTTCTGAAAATCGGCGGGCCATGGAAATCTCCGGGGTGGATGAGCGACCGACGCAGGCTAATACGGTGCTCTCACGACTAGAATCCCTGTGATCCGAACAAGTTTGTTTCAGAAATCGAAACAATGGACCTCATCCATGAACCGCATCCACGAGATGACCGTGTTCCAGACCGTCGCCGATGCCGGTGGCTTTTCGGCGGCTGCGCGGCGGCTGGCCTTGTCGACGCCGGCCGTCACCCGCGCGATCGCCTCACTGGAAGAACGGCTCGGCGCGCGCCTGCTGCACCGGACCACGCGGCAGATGCAGCTGACCGAAGCCGGCGAGCGCTATCTCGGTGATTGCCGACGCCTGCTCGCCGAAATCGACGAAGCCGATCGTGCCGCCGCCGGCGTTCATGCCGAGCCACGCGGTCAGCTGCTGGTCACCGCCTCGGCGCTGTTCGGGCGTCTGCACGTCGCACCAGCTCTGTTCTCGCTCCTGGCGCTGCATCGGCAACTGACGTTGCGCACGCTGTTCGTCGATCGCGTCGTCAACTTGTCGGAAGAAGGCGTGGACCTCGCGGTGCGCATCGGCGAGCTGCCGGATTCGTCGCTACGCGCGGTCGGCGTTGGTCGCGTGCGGCGGGTGCTGGTCGCAGCACCCGGTTATCTGACCGAACACGGCCGGCCCGTTGCGCTTGCGGATCTGGCCGGCCACGCGACGATCGGCTTCACCGGGCTGTCGGTGCCGAACGACTGGCGTTTCCAGGTCGATGGCCAGCAGCGGCAGGTGCCGATCAGCCCACAGCTGATCACCCAGTCCGCCGATGTCGCGCTTGATGCCGCCGTCGCCGGCCTCGGCCTGGTTCGCCTGCTCAGCTATCAGGCCGATGCCGCGGTGCGTGACGGCCGGCTGGAAATCCTGCTGCCGGCGTTCGAGCCGCCACCGCTGCCGGTGCACGTGCTGCATCACGAAGGCCAGCGGGTGTCGGCCAAGGTGCGCGCCGGCTTCGATCATCTGGTTGCCGCACTGCGCGCCAATCCGGTGCTGCAGTCGCTGACCTGATCAGGTTATCGAGTGGCGGCCGTTATCCATCACCAGCTCGCGCTCCGGCCAGCGCATGGCCGACAACCTGCCGCTGAAGCCGGCCGTCACGCCCTCGGCGCGTTCTGCGAAGCGCAGGCCGACGCAGTGATCCACGCAGAACGCATTGCCGCTCCGCCCCAGCCAGACATCGTCCGGCACATCCTCGAACAGGCCATGGATACCGCCCTTGTGCGCAGGCTGGGCGACGCCGCTCGGCGTGCGCCAGTAGTGGCCGAAGATCACCGCGACCGAATCGTCGTACTGCTGCCACCAGCGCGTGCGTCCGAGCAGGCGCCACTTGCTGGTCGACCAGAACGGTTCTACCGCCGGCAGCTCGATGCCCGAGGTCAACACCCGCACCGGGTTGCCGTTCTGCTGCCGCGCCTCGCGCCGCGCGAACAGCGGCATCAGCTCCGGCTGCACTTCGCGCTGCGACATCAGGGCGTGATAACGCCGGCCCTGCTCACTGCATAGCGGATCGGCATCCAGCGCCTGCAACTCGGCACGCAGCGCCGCTTCGGCCTCGATATACAAGGCCACCGCGTTGCTCGCCTTCGAAGCACGCACCGCCTGCAGCGCCGCCGGGTCCGGGCAAGCGTGGACGATGCGCAGATCCGCACGCTCCAGCACCAGCGGCAAGCTGAGCAGGAAATGGAGGATGTCGGCACGCGTCTCGACATCCGCCGGCCGGCAATCGGCAAAGCGCGGATCGCCGTGGTCCTGATGCCAGTCCTCGTCGAAGAACCAGCCATTGCCCTCGCGCGCCTCGTCGCGCAGCAGGTTCATCTCATGATTGCCGAGCACGCACTGCGCGCGCCCGGCCGCGATCCAGGCCTGCACCCGCTGAATCACCTCGATGCTGTCCGGCCCGCGATCGCAGAGATCACCGACGAACACCAGCCGCCGCCCCTCCGGATGCCGTGCCTTGGCGTCGTAGCCGAGTTCGCGCAGCAGCGCATCGAGCGCGTCGACTTCGCCGTGGACGTCGCCGATCACGTCGAGCGGGTCGGTGGCCAGCGGCTGGATCAATCCTCGGTGTTTCATTGCGAAGGCCAAATTAAGCTGTGGTCGGTCATGGCGGGACCTTTTCGCTCGATCCATTAGGCTTCGGTTGAACTGCTAGATGTGCCTCCTTGTGCCACTGGACATACAGCTCTGCAGGCGCAGCGCCAAACTCATTGATGAGGTGGCTATACAGTCGATCAATGGACTCGGCTAGCGGAAGGTCTTGGGTATCGCTTCCGTAAAACAGAGCTATAGCGTCCGAACTTGCAGTGAGACGTTGAAGCAGGCCGCAAAGCGTGGATTCTTCAAAACGCTCACCGTTTAGAAAGGCTTGGCGCGCGTCCTCGACGATTTGGTCCATCTCGTCGCCAATAGGCGCAACTTTCCAAACCGGAGTATTTGACGAGCCGAAGATTGCCCTCGCTGCTTCACTCATGCCTCGACACAGCGACACTGGAATGCGCATGAAGGAAACCGCGACTTGTGGATCGTCACCCCGAGCCAATAAGTGTTGTGTCATTGGTAACCCTGCTCGCGGTATGAAGTAACTTCCGATCTGAAAGTTACCCAAGTTGTTAGCCACAAACGTCCGGGGTAGACAGGCAGCCAGCGCGGAAAACGCCGGAGGCGTTTTCGCAAGACCTTGATTCCGGGAGTCGAGGGGCTTGGTGCAAGCCCCGCAAAAAAACTGGTGCCTAAGGAGAGACTCGAACTCTCACGAGGGGTTACCTCGGCGGATTTTGAATCCGCTGCGTCTACCGATTCCGCCACTCAGGCCCGCGCTGCTCCCCCACTGTATCGGCGGGGCCGGCATTATAGCGGCCGATCGCGGGTTGGC
>NZ_CAISIQ010000508.1 GCF_903885465.1 uncultured Nevskia sp. | reverse complement strand
GGCCAGTCGGCTGGCCAGCTGGCGCTCGTGATGGTTGTAGACGTAGGACACCGTGGCCACGCAATGCGAGGCCTTGCCGTCGTCGATGCGTTCGTTCTCAAGCCGGCCGCGGAGCAGATCGCGGAACGCTTCGGAGCGGTTTTCGTAGCCGTGGCGATCGGCCCAGGCGTCGAACTGATCGGCCAGGGTTTCGTCGAGGGACAGCGTGATGCGGCGCATGTGTGCTCCGGGAAAGGATTGAGTTTCAGGTTTGCTGACGCAGGTAGTTGAGCAGATCGATCTTGGTGATCAGGCCAATGAAGGCACCTTCGGCATCGGCCACCACGGCGACATGATCGCGCTGGAACAAGTCGATCAGGCTAGCCATCGGCGCATCGGGCCGAATCGTCTCGACCTTGGCCACCATCGCCGTCGACACCGCATCGTTGAAGTGTGCGGAGCCGGCCTGCACATGTAGCAGCAGATCGGACTCGTCGATGATGCCGACCACCCGTGGCCCTTCCATCACCGGCACCTGGGAGACATCGAACAGCTTCATCCGCCGATAGGCGAGCAGCAGGCTGTCGTCCGGCTTCAGGGTCACCGCGCCGCCTTCCTGATAGCGACGGACGATCAGGTCCAGCAGGTTGCCGTGGCGCGGCCTTGGCAGCAGGCCCTGCTCGAACATCCAGTGATCGTTGTACATCTTGCTCAGGTACTTGTTGCCGCTATCGCAGACGAAGGTGACCACGCGCTTCGGCGCGGTCTGTGCGCGGCAGTAGCGCAGCGCGGCGGCCAGCAGGGTGCCGGTCGATGAGCCGCCGAGCAGACCTTCCTTGGCCAGCAGCTCGCGCGCGGTCAGAAAGCTTTCTGCATCCGGAATCGAGTAGGCCTTCTTGGCGTAGCCGAGTTCGCAGTTCGGCGGAATGAAATCCTCGCCGATGCCCTCGACCAGCCAGGAACCCGGCGTGATCTGTTCGTTGCGCTCGACCAGCGGTTCGAGGATCGAGCCCTTCGGATCGGCCAGCACCATCTCCAGATGCGGCGCGACTCTCGCGAAGTAGCGGCCGAGCCCGGTGAGCGTGCCACCGGAGCCAACGCCGACGACCACGGCGTCGCACATCTGTCCTGTCTGGGCCCAGATCTCCGGGCCGGTGCTTGCTTCGTGGGCGAGCGGATTGGCCGGGTTCGCGAACTGGTTGACGTAGAAGCTGTTCGGCGTTTCGCGAGCGAGGCGTTCGGCGATGTCCTGGTAATACTCCGGATGGCCCTTGCCGACGTCGCTGCGCGTGATGATCGTGGTCGCGCCGAGCGCTCGCAGGTGGAGGATCTTCTCCTGCGCCATTTTGTCCGGGATCACCAGCGTGATCCGATAACCCTTCTGCGCCGCGACCAGCGCCAGGCCCAGGCCGGTGTTGCCGGCGGTGGCTTCGATCAGGGTGCCGCCGGGATGAATCAGGCCGTCGCGTTCGGCGGCTTCGATCATCGACAGGCCGATGCGATCCTTGATCGAGCCGGTCGGGTTCTGGTTTTCGAGCTTGACGAACAGCCGGCAGAGGCCGGTGTCGAGGTTCCTCAACTCCACCAGCGGCGTGTTGCCGATGGTGTTCAGCACGCTGCCATCGCGGGGCATATCGCACCTTTCGAAAACGGGAAGTTGCGGCAGGTTAGCACGCGACTTTTCATCAGCCTGCTACCCTTCGCGCCATGAAAAACAGCCCCGAACAAGCGTCCAGCAACCTGATCTGGATCGACTGCGAGATGACCGGTCTGATCCCCGAAGAACACCGGATCATCGAGATCGCCACCATCGTCACCGACAGTGAGCTGAACGTGCTCGCCGAAGGTCCGGTGATCGCCGTACATCAGCCGGAGCACGAGCTGGCGAAGATGGACGAGTGGAACGTCAACCAGCACGGCAAGTCCGGCCTGACTGCGCGCGTGCGCGCCAGCCAGGTCAGCGCAGCGGAAGCCGAAGCGCAGACCATCGCCTTTCTGAGGGACTGGGTGCCGGCCGGCAAATCACCGATCTGTGGCAATTCGATCTGTCAGGACCGCCGCTTTCTCGCTGGCTGGATGCCGACGCTAGAGCGCTACTTCCACTACCGCAATCTCGACGTCAGCACGGTCAAGGAACTGTGCCAGCGCTGGGCGCCGGAAACGGCGAGGGGATTCAGGAAGGAGTCATCGCATCTGGCGATGGACGACATCCGGGATTCGATCGAGGAACTGCGCTACTACCGCCAGCATTTCATCCGCTCGGCTGGCTGAGCCCGCAGGCGCGGCTTCAGTCGCGTTTGCGGCGGCCGGGCTTGTCGTCGAACAGATCGTCGAAGTCCTCGCCGATCAGTTTCTTCAGCTCGCGTTCCTCGCGCAGGCGTTCGACATCCCGCCAGTCGCGCGAGCGGCCATTGGGCACGACATTGCCCTTGGCATCGACCACGGGCGTGTCGTCTTCAAAGCCTTCCACCTCTTCCGCAAACTCGTCGAACGGCTTCGGTTGCGGTTGCGGTTTCTTGCCCGGTCTGCCAGCCATGCGTGTGCGTGCTCCATCCAGTGACGTCGTGATTTGCGCGCGTTTTAGCAGGCTTTCAGCAAGCGTGGAAGCCCCCCTGCACAGCCATTGGTCGCGGTCGCGGGAGAACCGCCGGACGAGCGGTCATCGGACTGCTTTCCGGCGCCTCAGCAGCGCCACACTCAGCAGCATCGCAAGCAGTGCTGGCGGTACTGCACCGCCACCGCCACCGCCGCTACCAGGTGGTGGCGGCGTGTTCTCCAGCGCTGCGCGCAGCGTGTAGTTGGCACCTTGGGTGCCACCGAAATTGACCACGGTGACGTAGTAAGTGCCGATGCGAGGAGTGTCGATGGTGATCGTCTCGTCGCCGTTGGCCGCGGCATCGCCGCGCTGCGCCTCCGGCACGTTGACGAAGTAGAACGGTTCGGGATCGCCCTCGGTGGTCGGCACGCCGGCGCCGAGATCGACGTTGTACTGCGCCGGTTCTCCGTAGCGCACGAAGATGTCGACGTCGTTGACGGCGGTGGACTGCACGACCAGGCGATTGCTGCCAGCCGGCAGACGGGTCACGTCGAAGCTCCAGGTGTGGAATTCGTCGTAAAGGCCCGGCGCGAAGCTTTGCGAAGCCGTGGTGCCCAGGCTCAGCTTGCCGATTTCCATGATGAAGCGACGCGTTGCTGTGTAGCCGCCATCAGCAGTGATCGCCAGCGCGAACTGCACGTACTGATGGCCGCTGACAGTGGCTGGCACGCGCACCTGGAAATCCACCGGCTGGATGACGCCGGAGCCAAGCGTGCCGAGCGAGGCGGTGCCGCTGTTGACGACCACGCCGGCGCCGCTGGCGGTCAGCGTAGTGCGGACATTGGTCGCCGCCAGCCAGAGATTCTCGACGGTTACCCGCAAAGTTGTCGTTTCACCGGGATCGAGGCTGCCGTTGCCGTTGGCACCGTCCTCGACGGTCGCTGGTACCAGCACCGGTACGTCGACATTGCCCGTGTCGTACGCCAGCGTGTAGCTGCTCGCCTGTACGGGGCGGATCACCAGCGAGGGCCTTGGCAGCAGATTCAGCGCCTGTCTGGCATCGATACGGCCGCCAGCGGTACGCAGGTTCACCGGGTTCGATGGATCGAGTCCGACCTGGCCACTTTCGATCAATCGCGCCTTCACTTCGGCAACCGTCGCGGTCGGATAGTAGTCGCGGATCAGCGCTGCGACGCCGGCCACATATGGAGACGAGAACGAAGTGCCGTTGATGCCGTTGGTGGTGTAGCCGCCGCCGAGTGTCGTGGTGACGATCTGCAGACCGGGAGCGGCCACCGGCACGGTCGTCGAGCCATAGTTCGAGAAGCTGGCGATGCCGTCCTGGCGATTGGTCGCGGCAACGGTGAGCACGTTCGGCAGCTGGTAGTTGGCCGGATAGCTGGCGCCGGAGATGTCGATGTTCGAGTCCTGATTGCCGGCCGAGGTCACGAACAGGATGCCGGCGGTATTCAGTGCGGAGATAGCATCACGCTCGGCCAGCGAATAGCTCGGGCCACCGAAGCTGGCGTTGACGATGCGCGCACCGTGAGTTCGTGCGAAGTCGAGTGCTTGCAGTTCGGTGGCCACGTCATAGGCAAAGCGCAGCGGCATGATCTTTTCGTTCCAGGCCGCACCCGCGACGCCGATGCCATTGTTGCCGCGCGCCGCAGCAGCGCCGGCCACGGCCGTGCCGTGCGATTCATCGGCCGAGGTCGGGCTGGGGTCGGAATCGTTATCGGCGAAGTCGTAACCGTTGACCAGGTTGTCAATCAGATCCGGGTGCGAGGTCTCGAAGCCATCGTCGATGATGGCGATCGTCACGTTGCCGCGCCCGATGCGATCAGCGATGCCGGTACCGAGCGAATCCCAGGCTTCGACCAGATTCATGTCGGCGCCTGCGATGCCGGCCGGACCGTCGAGGGCGAAGTTCGCTTGCCCGGTGTTGCGCAGTCCCCATTGCTGCGGGAACAGCGGATCGTTCGGCATCGCCGCCATCGGCCGGCGCATGAAATTCGGCTCGGCGTACTCCACCGCAGGGTCGGCGGCGAGCATCTTCAGGGCGCCTGGAACATCGACCACCGATGTCAGCTTCAGGCGCTCGAAGCGGCCATCGAAGTAACGTGCTTCGGCGCGCTGCCCCTGCGCCGCTCGAAGCGTATCGCTAGCCTGAGCCTTCATGCCGGCGCGGTACTTCACGATTACTTCGCCACTGCGATAAGTCAGCCTTGCCGAAGGGTCTGCCACCGCAGAGTTTGGCGCAACGGCTTGCGCCAGCATCGGCGAGATCGCCAGGTACAGCAGGGCAAGCTTCAGCAGTCGGTTCATGAACGGGTTCTCGAAGACGGAGCGCGAGCGAATCATCGGATCATCGCCAAGCAGAAGGTGAGACGCCACTCGTAACGGACGGCCTGCGCCGACAGCCGGCATCAGCACCGTGGACCACGAAGAAAAGGGTTCCCCTTTCGGTTGACAAGGCTTAAACTGCGCGCCGTCGTGCAGATTGGCTGACGGGAAATTCATCCTCCCGGTGTAGACAGTTCTCGCGACGGCAAGTTGTCTTGCAGCGATGATGATTGTGTACTCCGCAAGACAGCAGGCAGCAGGTTTCGTGTGGGGACGTAGCTCAGTTGGGAGAGCGCGTCGTTCGCAATGACGAGGTCGTCGGTTCGATCCCGATCGTCTCCACCAATTACCTGCTGATCGAAAAAGCGCTTCCCGATGCGGAGCGCCTGCTTCTCAAGCCGAAGCCCAAAAAACACGTTTCCCTTACCGCAGCGTTATGTGGCTCGGTCGTGTGCGCGACCGCTCACTCAGTGGCCAGCCGCAGCGGCCCAGAGCACGGCGGCAACGGAACCACAAAGAATGGCTCCGGCGTAAGGAAAGCGGAGCGGGCCGGTGCCGTCCTTGTCGACGCGCTTGCCCAGCCAGGTCCCGCCCAGGATCAGGTGCTTGATGCCGAAGCCATAGCGCTGCACGGTTTCGCGCAGACCATCGCGAACGATCAGCACGATGATGGCGATTACCGCTCCGGCGATGAACGTGCAAAGCACAGCGGCCAGCGTGATCGACGGACCCAGGAACGTGCCGACAGCGGCCATCAGCTTCACGTCGCCGGCGCCCATGGCTTTCAGCAGATGGAGCGGCAGCAAGGCCATCAGGCCCAGCGCCAGCCCGCCAAGTGCTGCACCTGGCGTCACGCTGCCGGAGCCGATGACTGCCAGCGAGATCCCCACGGCAGCGCCACCCAGCGACAGCAGGTTCGGAATTCGCCGCGTGCGGCTGTCGATGATCGTCGCCGCGATCAGCACCGCGAGCAGGATCCAGTGCGAGGGCGAGTTCAGACTTGCGTCCACCTTGGCGCTGCTCCTGGTATCCGACGAGAGTCGATCGTGCTTCTTATGACGATGCTGCGATGTGGTGCCCCGAGCAGGAATCGAACCTGCGACCTACCGCTTAGGAGGCGGTCGCTCTATCCACTGAGCTACCAGGGCGTACATCGAAAAGTTCAAGCTGCGTGTAAAGCAAGCTTGGTGCGCCCGGCCGGAATCGAACCGGCACGCCTGCGAAGGCGGGAGATTTTAAGTCTCATGCGTCTACCAATTTCGC
>NZ_CAISIQ010000507.1 GCF_903885465.1 uncultured Nevskia sp. | reverse complement strand
GAACAGGCCGATGGCGGTGGCGATCAGCGCTTCGGCGATGCCGGGGGCGACCGAGGCGAGCGTTGCCTGCTTGACGTTGCCGATCGAGACGAAGGCATTGACGATGCCCCAGACGGTGCCGAGCAGGCCGACATAGGGGCTGGTCGAGCCGATCGTCGCGAGGAGGCTCAGGCCGCCTTCGAGTTTCTCGGTTTCGCGGGCCATGACCACGCGCATCTGGCGTTGCACGGCAGCCAGCGCGTCATCGGGCGGGATGTTGGCGACCTGCTGGCGTTTGAATTCCTCGTAGCCGGCGCGAAAGATCAGCGGCAGACCTTCTTCCGGCTCGCCGCCACGACGATGGGATTCGTACAGGTCATCCATCGAACCACCGGACCAGAAGCGCGTTTCGAACGCGACCGCCTGATTCTGGATGCGCGACAGCAGGCCGCGCTTGGCGAGAATCACTGCCCAGGACGCCAGCGAAGCGGCAATCAGTACGCCGATCACCAGCTTCACCGGGATGGTGGCTTCCAGAACCAGCTGTGTCAGCGAAAATGTGCCACTCATTCGATACCTACCCCTTGTGTTCGGTTGCGGTTATGCAGCGCTGCTTGATGGATTGCGAGGTGCAGCATTTTCCACTGTCTGGACACGATTGCGAAAGCCGTCCGGCAGCGCGCAGGGTTTGAAGTTGGTGGCATCGACGCTGACCACTTTGACTTCGGCCTCGGCAAGCAGTTTGCCGTCGACGTCGCCGAGCCGCAGTTGCTGCGTCATCACCAGGCTGGCCCGCTTCAGTTCCGTGACGGCGACCGTGGCGATCAGCGCGTCATCGAGCCGGGCCGGCGACCAGAAGGCGACTTCTACACGGCTGACCGTGAATGCCACCTGAACCTCATGACGCAAGCTTTCCTGAGAATAGCCGAGCGAGCGCAGCCATTCGGTACGGGCGCGCTCGAAGAATTTCAGATAGTTGGCGTGGTAGACCACACCGCTGACATCGGTGTCCTCGTAATAGACCCGCAGGGGCCACGAGAAGCCTGATGCCCCGTTCGAGGAGTGGGTCGACATCCAGTGATTATCCCTGTTTTTGCGGCAGCGCAGCAATTGACCCGTCAAACAGGCTCGAGTTCAAGATTTTCGATACGACAGGGGTCACTCGGCGCCAGTCTCCGCAAACAGATCCGGCTCGATCCGCTTGGGCAGCGGAATGCCGTAATGCTGGTAGGCCAGCTTGCCGACCATCCGCCCACGCGGGGTGCGCAGCAAATAGCCCTGCTGGATCAGATAAGGCTCGATGACATCTTCGATGGTGTCGCGCGCCTCGCCGATCGCAGCGGCCAGATTGTCGAGCCCGGCCGGACCGCCTTCGAAGCGTTCGATCAGCGCCATCATCAGCTTGCGATCCATCAGGTCGAAACCGTTGGCATCGACATCGAGCATCTTCAGCGCGGCGGCAGCAATCGCTGCGCTGATCACGCCGGTGCCGCGCACTTCGGCGTAATCGCGCACCCGGCGCAGCAGGCGGTTGGCGATGCGCGGCGTGCCACGCGAGCGGCGGGCGATCTCGTAGGCACCTTCTTCGTCGATGGGCACTTTCAGGATCGAGGCCGAGCGCTTGACGATGGTGGTGAGGTCGGCCACCGAATAGAACTCCAGGCGCTGGATGATCCCGAAGCGATCGCGCAGCGGCCCGGTCAGGCTGCCGGCGCGAGTGGTGGCGCCGATCAGCGTGAACGGCGGCAGATCGAGACGGATCGACCGCGCTGCAGGCCCCTCGCCGATCATGATGTCGAGCTGGTAATCCTCCATCGCCGGGTACAGCACTTCCTCGACGACCGGGCTGAGGCGATGGATTTCGTCGACGAACAGGATGTCCCGCGGTTCCAGATTGGTCAGTAGGGCCGCCAGGTCACCGGCCTTCTCAAGCACCGGGCCGGAAGTCTGGCGCAGGTTGACGCCCAGCTCGGCGGCCAGGATGTGCGCGAGAGTGGTCTTGCCGAGACCCGGCGGACCGAAGATCAGCACATGGTCCAGCGCCTCGGCGCGAGCACGGGTGGCGCTGATCGCGATGCTCATCTGCTCGCGCACCGCCGGCTGGCCCACATAATCCTCGAGCCGCTGCGGGCGGATCGCGCGATCGACCCGTTCTTCGTCGCTACGCGCGCCGGAAGAGATCAGCCGTTCCATGGGGCGGTCCGGCGGGTTGTCATCGTGGGTACGGGGCATGCCGCATTGTAGTGGAGCCTGACGCGACTACGGACAAGCTGCAGCATCGGCAACTTGTGCGCGTCTTGCTGTTTCATCGGTTCAGCAGACAGCGGACTATGGTGTTGTCGGCGCATCAGGGCAGGCTTCATCTCTAGTACAACCATCGCGTAACAACCCGAGGAGCAAAGGCATGAACAAGGTCAAGGCAGTCGTTGCGTATCACAGCGGCTACGGCCACACGAAGAAGCAGGCGGAAAGCGTTGCGGCTGGCATCAGCGGGGCCGGTGGTGTCGGCGTGCAGCTGATCAATGTTGCCGATCTCAACGACCACGTCTGGACT
>NZ_CAISIQ010000506.1 GCF_903885465.1 uncultured Nevskia sp. | reverse complement strand
TGCTCAACGATCTGCAGTTCACCAACGACGAGATCGCCAAGTACGACGTCGGCTTCGGCTTCATCGCTTATCTGATCGGCATCTTCATCGGCGGCATTCTCTATGCGCGGCTCGGCCTCAAGCGCTCGGTGCTGATCGCGCTGGTGCTGATGGCGGTGTCGAACCTGAGCTTTGCAGCCCTTGCCGCGATCGGCCACAGCCCCTGGTTCCTGGCCTTCACGATCGGCTTCGAGAACATCGCCAGCGGCATCGGCGGCGTGGTGATCGTTGCCTACCTGTCGGCACTGTGTTCGCTGAATTTCACCGCGACGCAGTTCGCACTGCTGTCGGCTGCCGCATCGATTGTCGGCCGCGTGCTGACCGGTTCGACGGCCGGAGCGATGATCGAAGCGTTTGGTTACGTCGAGTTCTACGTGCTGACCACGTTGATCGCGTTGCCCGGCGTCTTCCTGTTCGCGTGGATGTGGCGCGCCGGCCTGATCGACAGCTCGATCGCCGACAACGAGCGCGCCAATGCCGAATCGGCAAGACCGAATCAGTCGGCGTAGTCGATGACCACCGGCGCGTGGTCGGAGAACTTCACGCCCTTGTAGATGTGCGCGGCGGTGATCTTCGCGGCCATCGCCGGCGTGACGATCTGGTAATCGATGCGCCAACCGACGTTGTTCGCATAAGCGTTGCCGCGGTTCGACCACCAGCTGTAAGCCTCGCCTTCCATTTCCGGATGCAGCGAGCGGAAGCCGTCGACCCAACCGAGCCCGTCGGGCAGGGCGCCGAACAGCTCGTCAAGCCAGGCGCGCTCGTGCGGCAGGAAGCCGGAGTTCTTCTGGTTGGAGCGCCAGTTCTTGATGTCGATCTTGGTGTGGGCGATGTTCCAGTCGCCGCAGATCACGTAGTCCCGGCCGCTGGCTTTCCATTCGCGCAGCTTCGGCAGGAAGTACGCGAGGAAGCGGTCTTTCGAAGCCTGGCGCTCCGGGCCGGATGAGCCCGATGGCAGATACAGCGACACCACCGACAAATTGCCGTGGCGCAGTTCCAGATAGCGGCCTTCGTCATCGAATTCCGCTACACCGAGCGTGTCCAGCACGGCATCCGGCTCCTGCTTCGAATAGATCGCCACACCCGCGTAGCCCTTCTTCACGGCGCTGCGGAAATGCGCGAAATAGCCGGCCGGCGCGAAAGTATCGTCACCAGCCAGGTCCTCGATCTGCGCCTTGGTTTCCTGAATGCAGACGTAATCGGCATCGACGGTTTTCAGCCAGTCGAACAGGCCTTTCTTGGCGGCGGAACGGATGCCGTTGGTGTTGATCGAGATGATGCGCATGGCGGAAAGGCGAGGCGGTCGGAGGAGGAGTCCGCGTCATGCTAGCGCAGCCTCGCCGGGCGCTTGTGCGAAACTTTCGGCCCATCGCCGCCTGAAACCGGACCCCGCATGAAGCCGTACCAGACCACCTTTCTCGATCTCGCCCTGAAGGCCGAAGTGCTGAAGTTCGGCAGCTTCACTCTCAAGTCCGGCCGAGTCAGCCCTTACTTCTTCAACCTCGGCCGCATCTCCTCGGGTGCCGCGCTGCGCGATCTCGGCAAGGCTTACGCCGAAGCGCTGATCGCCCACGGCGTCGAGTTCGATCTGCTGTTCGGCCCGGCCTACAAGGGCATTCCGCTGGCGGCGGCGGTCAGCATCGCCTACGCCGAACTCAGCGGCCGCGACCTGCCGTTCGCCTACAACCGCAAGGAAGCCAAGGACCACGGCGAGGGCGGGGTGCTGGTGGGCGCCGATGTCGCCGGCCAGCGGGTCGTGGTGGTCGACGACGTGCTCACCGCCGGCACCGCGCTGCGCGAATCGCATGCACTGCTGAGCCGTGCCGGTGCCCGCCCCGTTTTGGCCATAACTGCCCTGGATCGTCAGGAAGTGGGCGCCAATGGTCGCTCGGCCGTGGCCGAACTGGTCGAGAAAACGGGGTTTGAAGTGGTGTCGCTGGTCACGGTCCAGGACTTGCTCGGCTACCTGCATGAACAAGGTGGACGAGCCGAAGTGGTGGCTGCAATTGCCGATTACCAGCAGCGCTATGGCGTGGCCTGAGCCGCGCGGCCTGCTGATCGGGCTGCTGCTGGCGGGATTGGCTGCGCCCTGGCTATCGCTGCAGGCGGCTACCGTGCAGTGCTGGAAGAACGACGCCGGCCAGCGCATCTGCGGCGATGCGGTGCCGCCGTCCGAAGTGCGGCGTCAGCGTGAGCTGGTCGACCCGCGCGGCATCACCCAGAAAGTGCTGCCGGCGCAGAAATCGGCGGCTCAGGTCGAAGCTGAAGCCCGCACTCAGCGCGAGCACGAACAGGCACTCGCCTACGACCATTATCTGCTGCAGTCCTACACCAGCGTAGCCGACATCGAACGGACCCGGGACGAGCGCATCGGCTCGCTCGATGGCCGTCTGCGGCTGGCTGAAAAGGCGCTCGGCGATACCGAAG
>NZ_CAISIQ010000505.1 GCF_903885465.1 uncultured Nevskia sp. | reverse complement strand
TGTCTATAACGAAGAACACGAGATGTACCGCGATGCCGTCCGCGGCTTCGTCAAGGCTGAACTGACGCCGCATTTCGCGCGTTGGGAAGAGGCAGGCATCGTCGACCGCGCGATGTGGGACAAGGCCGGCGAAGCGGGTCTGCTGTGCCCGCAGGTCGGCGACGCTTACGGCGGTGTCGGCGGCACCTTCCGGCACAACGCCATCGTCGTCGAGGAATTGGCCTACGCCGGCATGGCCGGTCCGCAAACCGATCTGTCAGTGCACAACGATGTCTGCGCCGGCTATCTGATCAGCCTCGGTACCGAAGAACAGAAGCAGCGCTGGCTGACCGGCATGGTCAGCGGCAAGACCGTCTGCGCGATCGCGATGACCGAGCCGGGCACTGGCAGCGATCTGCAGGGCATCAAGACTCGCGCTGTGCGTGATGGCGATGACTTTGTCATCAACGGCTCGAAGACCTTCATTTCCAACGGCCAGCATTCGGATCTGGTGATCGTCGTCGCCCGCACCTCGGACGCGCCGGGCTCGAAGGGCATGAGCCTGATACTGGTCGAAGCCGATCGCCCCGGCTTCCGCCGCGGCCGCAATCTGGAAAAGCTCGGCCATCTGTCGTCGGACACTTCTGAGCTGTTCTTCGACGATGTGACCGTGCCGGTATCGAATCTGCTCGGCGCCGAAGGCACCGGCTTCGCATCGTTGATGAGCGAGCTGCCGCAGGAGCGTCTGACCCTGGCGGTGTCGTCGATGGCCTCGGCGCAGAAGGCTTTCGATATCACTCGTGACTACGTCAACAACCGGAAAGCCTTCGGCAAGACGATCATGGATTTCCAGAACACCCGCTACAAGCTGGCGGATCTGAAGGCCGAGCTGTCGGTCGGCTGGGCGTTCGTCGACCAGTGCCTGGAGAAGCACGACCGCCATGCGCTGACTTCGGCCGACGCCTCGATCGCCAAGCTGTGGTGCACCGAGATGCACGGTCGCCTCGTCGATACCTGCCTGCAGTTCTTCGGCGGCTACGGTTTCATGCGCGAATACGAGATCTGCAAGCTCTACGCCGATGCCCGCGTGCAGCGCATCTACGGCGGCACCTCGGAAATCATGCGAGAGCTGATTTCGCGGTCGCTTTGATCAAGCGGACATTCGCAACAACAGCGTCATCCCGCGCAGGCAGGGATTCAGTTCTAACTCGAGCGCTCCGCAGGAAGCCGGGAATTCGATTCCCGCCTGCGCGGGAATGACGTTGAATAGAGGGTAGACCCCGAGGCCGGTTGACCCGCCATCCCGACATGATAGTATGGCACCATACTAAATATCGGCCGCGTTGCGGCTTTTCCGGGAGTCGGCAATGGCGGGTCTGTACTTCGAGCAGTTTGCAATGGGCCGGGTTTTCGATCACGAAATCCGTCGTACGGTCACCGAATCGGACAATGTCTGGTTCTGCGGTGCCACCTACAACCCGGCTCAGATCCACATCGATGCCGAGTACTGCAAGAACACCGAGTTCGGCCAGCCGCTGGTGAACTCGATCTTCACGCTCGGTCTGGTCATTGGCCTGACGATCCAGGACACCACGCTCGGCACCACGGTCGCCAACCTCGGCATGACCGACACCCGGTTTCCGAAGCCGGTGTTCGCCGGTGACACGATCCGCTCGCGCACCACGGTGCTCGAGATTCGCGAATCGAAGTCGCGCCCCAACGCCGGCATCGTCACCTTCTTGCACGAAGGCCTGAACCAGCGCGGCGAGATCGTCTGCACCACCCAGCGCCAGGCGCTGATGCTGCGCAAGCCGGCCGCGTAAACGCGCCGCTCGCAGGTCCGAATCCGCTTTCCCTTTCTCTAACTTTCCGGAGTTCACGATGGACTTTTCGATCAATCCCGATCATCAGGCGATTCGCGACGGCGTCGGTGCCGTGGTTCGCTCGTTCGGCGACGACTACTGGCTGGCGCGTGATGAGGACGGCGTGTTCCCACGCGAGTTCCACAAGGCGATGGCCGATGGCGGCTGGCTCGGCCTGACCATGCCGGAGGAGTACGGCGGTTCGGGTCTGGGCGTGACCGAAGCGATGATCATGATGCATGAGATCGCCAGCCACGGCGGCGGCATGGCGGCGACGTCGTCCGTGCATATCAATCTGTTCGGGCCGCACCCGATCGTGGTTTACGGCACGCCCGAGCAGAAGGCGCGTTGGGTGCCGCGTCTGATCGCCGGTGAAGACCAGTGCTGCTTCGGCTTCACCGAGCCGGACGCCGGCCTCAACACCACGGCGATCAAGACTTTCGCAACCAAGGTCGACGGTGGTTATGTCGTGCGCGGCCAGAAGGTCTGGACGTCGACCGCGCAGGTCGCCAACAAGATCATGCTGCTGACCCGCACCACCAAGCTCGAAGACGCCAAGAAGCCGACCGACGGCATCACCATCTTCTACACCGACCTCGATCGTTCGAAGATCGCCGTCACCAAGATTCCGAAGATGGGCCGCAAGGCGGTCGATTCGAATTCGATCTTCATCGATGACCTGTTCATCCCCGATTCCGATCGCATCGGCGAGGAAGGCAAGGGCTTCGGCTACATCCTGCACAGCCTCAATCCGGAGCGCGTGCTGATCGGCATCGAAGCGATCGGCATCGGCCAGGACGCACTGCGCCGCGCTGCCAAGTACGGCCGCGAGCGGGTCGTCTTCGGTCGTCCGATCGGTCAGAACCAGGGCATCCAGCATCCGCTCGCGGAAAAGTGGATGTACCTCGAAGCCGCTCAGCTGATGGTCGAAAAGGCTGCCTGGCTGTACGACAACCATCTGCCCTGCGGTGCCGAGGCGAACGCCGGCAAGTTCCTCGGCGCACGCGCTGGCTTCGATGCCTGTCTGCAGGCGGTGCTGACCTTCGGCGGCATGGGTTACGCGAAGGAGTACCACGTCGAACGCCTGCTTCGCGAAGTGACGGTGACCCGCATCGCACCGATCACCGAGCAGCTGATCCTGTCGTTCATCGCCGAAAAAGTGCTCGATCAGCCGAAGTCGTACTGATCGCAGGCCGCGGCAATCCGGATTCCCGGGGCAGCTTTACAAGGATAGTAGGCTGCCATACGATTTCTTACAGAATTTTTGAGGAAGCACCATGTTCAAGCGCACGCTGTTCACCCACGAACACGAACTTTTCCGCGATACCGTTCGCAAGTTCATCGAGCGCGAGATCGCGCCGTATCACGCCCAGTGGGAACACGACGGCATCGTGCCGCGTGATCTGTGGATCAAGGCCGGCGAAGCGGGCATGCTCTGCTGCACGGTGCCGGAAGAGTACGGCGGCCTCGGCCTCGATTATCTTTTCGATGTCGTGGTCTTCGAGGAAATGGCGCGCAGCGGCTTCACCGGCCCGGGCTTCCTGATCCATTGCGATCTGGTCGCTACCTACGTCAAGGGTTTCGGTACCGAAGAGCAGAAAGCGCACTGGTTGCCGAAAATGGTGTCCGGCGAGGCCATTGGCTCGCTCGGCATGACCGAACCGCATGCCGGCTCGGATCTGAAGGCGATCCGCACCCGTGCGGTGCGTGATGGCGATGACTACATCATCAACGGCCAGAAGGTGTTCATCTCCAACGGCCAGCTTTGCGACGTGCTGGTGCTGGCGACCAAGACCGACAGCGATTCCGGCTCCAAGGGCGTGACGCTGTTCCTGGTCGACACCAACAACCCGGGCTTCAAGCGCGGCAAGAACCTCGAAAAGCTCGGCATGAAGGCGCAGGACACTTCGGAGCTGTTCTTCGAGGACATGCGCGTGCCGGCCTCATGCATGCTCGGCAAGGAAGGCGAAGGCTTCAAGCTGATGATGACCAAGCTGGCCCAGGAACGTCTCGCCCAGGCGATCCGTTCGGCCACGGTCACCGAAACGCTGATCGAGATGACGGTGGACTACACCGCCAACCGCAAGGCATTCGGCACCACCATCGGCGCGTTCCAGAACACCCAGTTCAAGCTCGCCGAGTTGCATACGGAATCGGTGATCGGTCGCGTCTTCACCGACCACTGCATCGCCAAGTTCATGGCCGGCGAACTCGATGAAGTCGACGCCGCGATGGCGAAGATGTGGCTGTCGAACCTGCACTGCAAGACGGCCGACGAGTGCCTGCAGCTGTTCGGCGGCTGGGGTTACATGTGGGAGTACCCGATTTCCCGCGCCTTCGCCGATTGCCGCATCGTTAAGATCGCCGGCGGCTCGATCGAAGTGATGAAGCTGATCATCGGCCGTTCGCTGTTCGGCCGCGTGCAGGGCCACGAAAAGGTCAAGCCGATTGCCAAGAGCGATGACGCGGATGCTGGCCAGAAGCGTCTCGCGGGCTAGCCGAGCAGAACTGTCGGCGTTTGAAAGAGCACGAAAGCCGCTCCCGAAATCGCCTTAAAGATCGGAAGGCTCGCCGTCCAGCATTGGCGGCGAGCCTTTTTTTTACTGCCTGTGCACATGTCTGCGTAGACAGTACGGATTATTGAACAGCTGCACCGGAGTGATCGACATCGTGGAATTCAAAACCATCGACCTGAGCATCAGTGACGGCATTGCACGCCTCGCACTGAACCAGCCGGACTCGGGCAATCCGTTCAACGCGCAGTTCTGCTCGGAGTTCAGCCAGGCTGCGAATCTGCTCACTGCCCGCAAGAAGGACGTGCGTGCCGTGCTGCTCAGTGCCAACGGCAAGTTCTTTTCGATCGGTGGCGACATCCGCATGTTCGTCGAGTCGATCGACACGCTGTCGGCATCGATCATCGAATGGACCTCGACCCTGCACATGGGCATCGCGCGCCTGAAGCGTCTCGACGCGCCGCTGATCGCCTCGGTACATGGCACCTGCATGGGTGGCGGCGTGGCGCTGATCGCCAACTGCGACATGGTCTATGCCGGCAAGAGCGCGCGCTTCGGCGCCGCCTATCCGCAGATCGGCTATTCCTGCGATGCCGGCGCCTCGTTTGGCCTGGTGTCGCGTCTTGGCATCGCCCGCGCGCGCCGCTTCCTGCTGTTCAACGAAATGCTCAGCTCCGACGAAGCCGTCGCTTGCGGCCTGGCCGATATGGTGGTCGAGGATGCTGTACTGGCCGCCACCGCCGAAAAGGCTGCCGTACGCCTGGCCAACGGCCCGACGCGCGCCTTCGGCGAAATTCGTCGCCTGGTCGACAAGGCGCTGCGCCAGCCGCTGGAAACCCAGCTTGAAGACGAAGCCCAGGCGCTGGCCGGTTGCGCCGGCAGCGAAGATGCTCGAGAGGGCATCATGGCCTTCGTCGAAAAGCGTGCACCCATTTTCAAAGGACGTTGAGCCGGCTCCCGAACGGGATTTCCTGCCGAGAAATCAGCGCTATTCGTTACAGCGAAAGAGGATGAAACCATGTGGTTGTATGCCGACATCAAGACACTCGCCGACATTCCCCGGTTGTATGCCCGGACCCGCCCGACCAAGGTTGCCCTTGTTGACGGCTCGGGTACCACCACCTTTGCGGAGCTGGACGATCGCTCGAACCGCATCGCCAACCTGATTGCCGGCCTCGGCGTCGCGCCGCGTTCGAACGTCGGCTTTCTCGGCAAGAATTCCTCGCTGTACTTCCAACTGCTGTTCGGCATCAACAAGGCCGGCAGCACGATGTCGCCGATGAACTGGCGCCTGGCCGCGCCGGAACTGGCGGCGGTGATCGCCGATGCCGAAGCGCCGCTGCTGTTCGTCGACCGCGAGCTGATGCCGCTGGCCGAGAGCGTCAAGGCGCTGTGCAGCCAGAAGTTCCAGATCGTCGAGATCGATCCGCCGAATCCGAATAGTGCCTTCGACCAGGCGCTCGCCAAGGCCGCCAACACCGATCCGCACGCCCCGCTGACGGCCGAGCAGGCCGCGCTGCTGATCTACACCTCGGGCACCACCGGCAAGCCGAAGGGTGTGGAGCTGACCCATCGCGGCTTCCACTACATGCGGCTCTGCGAGCATCTCGAACCGGCGCTGCAGTGGCAGCCGGACGACGTGATGCTGATGGTGATGCCGAATTTCCATCTGGTCGGCAGTGGTCTGACCATCCAGTCGCTGTACAACGGTTCGACCTTGTCGATCCTGCCGCAGCTCGACGCCGGCCAGCTGATCAAGATCATCGCCCGCGATCGCCCGAGCGTCGTTGCCCTGGTGCCGACGGCCATCCAGATGCTGCTCGATCACCCGGATTCGAAGACGGCCGATTTCTCCAGCTTGCGTCTGGTCATGTACGCAGGTTCGCCGATCAGCTCGCATCTGCTGCAGCGGGCGCTGGTGCAGATGAAGTGCAAGTTCATGCAGTTCTACGGCGCCACCGAAAGCTCCGGTGCGATCACGCTGCTGCGGCCGGAACAGCATGTGCTCGAAGACGAGGCCAAGCTGAAATCCTGCGGCACACCGCTGCCGCTGATCGAGGTCAAGTTCGTCGATGCCTTTGGCGTCGAAGTGCCGGACGGTGAAGTTGGCGAATTGATCGTCCGTTCGCCGTCGATCTTCGGCGGCTACTGGAAGCAGCCGGAAACCACGGCCGCCGTGCTGAAGGACGGCTGGTACAAGACTGGCGATGCCGGACGCCGCGATGCCGAAGGTTTGCTGTACCTCGTCGACCGGGTCAAGGACATGATCGTCACCGGTGGTGAGAACGTCTATTCGGCGGAAGTCGAACAGGTGCTCGCCAAGCATCCGGGCGTGCGCATGTGCGCGGTCATCGGCCTGCCGGACGAGAAGTGGGGCGAGCGCGTGGTCGCGCTGATCATGCCGGCCGATGGTCACAAGCCGACGCAGGACGAAATCATCACCCACTGTCGCCAGCACATTGCGGGCTATAAGGTGCCGAAGGAAGTGCGTCTCGTCGACAGCTTCCCGATGACGGCGACCGGCAAGGTGCTGAAGCGCGTGGTTCGCGACGAGTTGGCAAAGGCGGCTGCCGTCGCCTGATTGCCAGCGGTTTGCTTGTCTGCAGATTTGTTGTTGCTTGTATTGCCGTGAACGTAGTCCAGCGTCCAACCGGACGCCTCATTTATTGATCACCGAAGACCGTCGCCATGCCTGATTCTCCGTCGCTACTGCCGCAGGACACCGAAACCTCCCAGACTCGCAACCCGCTCCGGTTTGTCACGGCGGCGAGTTTGTTTGATGGTCACGATGCGGCGATCAACGTGATGCGCCGCCTGATCCAGGGGCAGGGCGCGGAAGTCGTGCACCTCGGCCACAACCGATCGGTGGAAGACGTGGTTCGCGCCGCACTTCAGGAAGACGCGGACGGCATCGCGCTGTCCTCGTATCAGGGCGGCCACAACGAATTCTTCAAGTACATGGTCGACATGCTCGCCGAGCGTGGCGCCAGTCATATCCGCGTGTTCGGCGGCGGTGGCGGCACCATCACGCCGGAAGAAATCGCGGCGCTGCACGGGCAGGGCGTGGAGCGCATCTATCACCCGAATGACGGCAGCAAGCTCGGCCTGGTCGGCATGATCGAGGATCTGGTCAAGCGCGCCGAATCGCATCGTCAGGGCAGCATCAAGCCAGGCGTGGCGACCATCGACGACGAGATCAGCGTGGGCCGCTGGCTCTCCGCACTCGAAGACGACATGTTCGACGAAGCCGAGCTGAGCAAGCTGCGCGAGGAGTGGAAGGTCACGGGTGCAAAGACGCCGGTCATCGGCTTCACCGGCACCGGTGGTGCAGGCAAGTCTTCTGCGGTCGACGAACTGCTGCTGCGCTTCCTGCAGGCATTCCCGACCATGCGTATCGCCGTGCTCGCCGTCGATCCGACGCGCCGCCGTTCCGGTGGCGCGCTGCTCGGCGATCGCATCCGCATGAATAGCTTGCGCAACCCGCGCGCCTTCATGCGTTCGATGGCGACCCGCCGTCAGCACGCCTCGATCAACACCGTGCTCAAGGATTGCATCGCCTTCCTGAAGAGCCTGACCTACGACTTGGTCATCGTCGAAACCGCCGGTATCGGCCAGAGCGACTCGGAAATCGTCGACCTCGTCGACTTCCCGATCTACGTGATGACCAGCGACTACGGCGCGGCCAGCCAGCTCGAAAAGATCGACATGATCGATTACGCCGAGCTGATCGTGCTCAACAAGTTCGATCGCCGTGGTGCCGAAGACGCGCTGCGCGACGTGCGCAAGCAGTGGAAGCGCAATCGCGTGCGCTTTGACCTGAAGGACGAAGACGTTCCGGTCTATCCGACGATCGCCAGCCAGTTCAACGATCCGGGCGTGACCTGGATGTTCACCAACCTCTGCCGCCTGCTGCGCGACAAGCTCGGCCTGCCGGTCGACAAGTGGACGCCGAGCCTCGACACCACGCTGAAGGAGCCGCGCGCCACGGTGCTGATTCCGGGCAACCGCACCCGCTACCTCGCCGAAATCGCCGAAGGCGGCCGCAGCATCAACCGCGATTGCGAATCGCAGTCCGACATCGCCGACCGCGCCCAGTCGCTGTGGGACGCGCTCAAGGAACTCGACGACGCCAAGCTGCCGAAGCCGCTCGATTTCTACGCCGGTGAAGACCTCACCGCTGGCGGCGACAAGAGCCTGCTGATCCTGCGCAGCCGCTACAACGAAGCGATCAAGGGCCTGAAGTCGGATTCCATCTCGCTGCTGCGTGAATGGCCGGCGCGCCTGAAGGGCGTGACCGACGACCAGTACACGTACTACGTGCGTGGCAAGCCGGTTTCCGGCGACAACTACAGCGAATCCCTGAGCCACTCGAAGATCCCGAAGGTTGCCGCACCGCGCTACGAAGGCTGGGGCGAGCTGCTGCGCTTCCTGCTCAAGGAAAACCTGCCGGGCGGCTATCCGTACACCGCCGGCCTGTATCCGTATCGCCGCGTCGGTGAAGATCCGATCCGCATGTTCGCCGGTGAAGGCACGCCGGAACGCACCAACCGCCGCTTCCACTACCTGAGCCAGCCGGGCGCACCGACGCGTCTGTCGACCGCTTTCGACTCGGTCACGCTGTATGGCGAAGACCCGGAAATCCGCCCGGACATCTTCGGCAAGATCGGCAACTCCGGCGTCAACATCGCCACCCTCGATGACATGAAGAAGCTCTATTCGGGCTTCGATCTCTGTCTGCCGTCGACGTCCGTCTCCATGACCATCAACGGCCCGGCGCCGATGATCCTGGCGATGTTCATGAACTGCGCCATCGATCAGCAGATCGAGAAGTATCTGAAGGAAGAGCCGGCGCGTTGGGCGGCCGCCGAGAAGAAGATCGCCGATCTGTTCAAGGGCAAGGTCCGTCCGAGCTATTCGGGCGAGTTGCCGTCGAACAACAACCAGCTGGGCCTGGCCCTGCTCGGCGTCACCGGCGACCAGCTGGTCGATGCCGAGACCTACGCCAAGATCAAGCGCGAAACGATGTCGGTGGTGCGCGGCACCGTGCAGGCCGACATCCTCAAGGAAGATCAGGCGCAGAACACCTGCATCTTCTCGACCGAATTCGCGCTGCGCATGATGGGCGACATCCAGCAGTCGTTCGTCGAACGCGGCGTGCGCAACTTCTATTCGGTGTCGATCTCGGGATATCACATCGCCGAAGCCGGTGCGAACCCGATCAGCCAGCTTGCCTTCACCCTGGCCAACGGC
>NZ_CAISIQ010000504.1 GCF_903885465.1 uncultured Nevskia sp. | reverse complement strand
CTGATGTCGCCGCTGTAGCGTTGCTGAAGGACGTCGTTGAGCATGTCGACGATGCGCCCGGGCACGGCCGCGCCGACGTAGTTGCGGGTCAGCTTGAGCAGGTCACGGCTGGCGGTGGTGGCCACGTGCTGAACCACGTCGGTGATCGTGCGCCGGCCCGGATGGGCTTCGCGCATGAACGGCACCACGTGCGGATTGGTCTGGCTGACGATGTAGTGGTTGACGTTGTGCAGGCGCGCCAGCCGGAGCATCGGCAGATCGTTGGCGATCGAGCCGTCGACCCAGCGCTTGGAGCGCATATACGGATGGGTGACACCTTCGAAATCGAGCGAATCGAGCATCACCGGCGGGAACACGCCGGGCACGGCACAGGAGGCCAGCACCGAGGACTGCACGGTGACGTTCGGCGCGGTCAGATAGTTGAGCAGACGGGCCGACTGATGCGCCTCGGCTGGCGACACGGTGACGCCGAGAATGCGCCGGGTGCGCTCGAAGGCTTCGATGAAGCTGCAGGCCGCGATGTTGCGTTCGAGACAGGCGCGCAGCCGGGCAGGGTCCATCAGCGCGTTGCCGCTCAATACCTGGCGCAGGCTGACGGTCTGGAAGGCCTGCAGGTTCAGCGATTCCGGATCGAAGATCGCCGGCAGTTCCTCATCGGTACGAGTGCCGGCCATGCTGGCGATGATCGCGCCGGCCGAGGAGCCAGAGATCACCCGCGGCAGCACGTTGTTCTCGAACATCGCCTTGATCACGCCGAGATGGAACATGCCCAGGGTGGCGCCGCCGGACAGCAAGAGCGCGGAGCGGCCGAAGCTGGTGCCGGTGCGCTTGAAGAACAGGATCTTCTCGTCGTTGGAGAAATCCGGGAAATCGCCGACGCAGATGTAATCCAGGCAGCGCGCCGATTCCTCGATGTATTCCTCGACCAGCCGCTTGGTGCCGACGCGGGCATACGAATAGAGCACCGGATCGGCGACGTTGCCGAGGTTGCCGTGCAGGCCTTCGGCGAGCTGGAACACCAGTTGCCGCACTTCGCCCGACTTGCGCAGCTCGCGTAGCGTGTTCAGGCGTTCCTTGATCAGCAGGTAGTCGTAGTCATCGCTCATCTCGTCCTGTTTCCAGGCGTCGGCGCCCTCCAGACGATCGAGCTCGGTCGCGATCTCCTGCCATTCGGCGTAGTTCGCGGCTTGGTCTAGGTCTTTCTGGCGACTGGCGATCAGCTTCTTCGACATGAACGGATGTAAGCGTTACGAGGGCCCGAGTATGCCATCTTGCAGTGCAGCATTTGCCTGTCGGCGAACCGCCGGCGAACCTTCCCCGAGCAGCGGTGGTCAGTGTGCGCAGGCCTGCTGCGCCGCTTTGCCAATGCCTTTCGCGTGGAAGGTGAGCCGCACAGTACAATCCGCCGCCTTGGGGTCTGTTGACGTTAGACCTTAGCGATTCGAGTGCCATGTCGCCCCGCTTTGCCGCCCTGTTTTCCGATCGCCGCCGCGTTCTTGTAGCCGGCCTGACTCTGGTCGTGCTCGCCCTGGCCGTGTGGGCGCTGGAAAAGAATCTGGCGGTGCTCAATCCAGGCGAAATCTTCACCCACCTGAAGTCGCTGCCACGCGAGCGGATTGCCGAAGCGCTGCTGTTCTGCGGCCTCAGCTACGCGGTGCTGACGCTCTATGACTGGCTGGCCCTGCGCGGCGTCGATCATCCGCTGCCCTGGCGGCAGGTAGCGCCGACTTCGCTGATCGCCTTCGGCATCGGTCACAGCGTCGGCTTCCAGGCGGTTTCCGGCGGCTCGATCCGCTTCCGCGATTACACCGCCGCCGGCGTGCCGGGCCTGAAGGTGGCTGGCGTCGTCGCGCTGGTGTCGGTGGCCTTTGCGCTCGGCGTGGCGACCCTGCTGGGGCTGTCTCTGCTGACATCGCCGGATGATGCCGGCCGGGTGCTGCATCTGGAGCCGTCCGGCATCCGCGAACTGGGCAGCGCGTTGCTTGCGCTGGTTGCCGCCTATGTGCTGCTCAATGCCATCCGCCGCCGGCCGCTGACCTGGCGCGGCCGCGAGTTCCGCCTGCCGGGCCTGCCGCTGACCCTGGGCCAGATCGTCGCCGCCAGCACCGATCTCTGCTTCGCCGCCGCCACCCTGTACGTGCTGCTGCCGGACACCGTGACGCTCGGTTATCCGGCCTTCGTCGGCGTCTTCGTGCTGGCCATCTACGCCGGCACCATCAGCAATGTGCCGGGCGGCCTCGGCGTGTTCGAAACGGTGCTGATCCTGCTGCTGCCCGCCGCGCCGCCGGAAGGCGTGCTCGGCGCGGTGCTGCTGTACCGCGTCGTCTATTACCTGCTGCCGTTCGTGCTGGCGCTGTTCTTTCTCGGCCTGCGCCTGCTCGCCACCCAGAACGAACGTTTCCGGCGCTATGGCAGCCGCCTGCAGGACAGCGTCGAAACCCTGGCGCCGCCGGTGCTGGCCACTACCGTATTCCTGGCTGGCGCGGTGCTGCTGATCTCCGGCGCCACGCCGGCCATCGACAGCCGCCTGGCGGGCTTGTCCGAGATGATTCCGCTCGGCCTGCTGGAGTTTTCGCACATGGCCGGCAGCGCCATCGGCGTCGGCCTGCTGATCCTCGCGCGCGGCCTGTATCGCCGCCTCGACGGCGCCTGGTGGCTGACTCTGGTGCTGCTCGCCGTCGGCGCCGTGGTGTCGATGCTGAAAGGTCTCGACTACGAAGAAGCAACCCTGCTGTCGGTGATCCTCGTGGTGCTGCTGCTGTCGCGCGAGCGCTTCTATCGCCGTGCCTCGCTGCTCGAGGTGCGCGATTCCCAGCGCTGGCTGATGGCGACGGTGGCGGTGGTCGCGGTCGCGGTCTGGGTGTCGATGCTGTCCTCGCGCGGCACCGATTACAGCCGCGAAGTCTGGTGGCGTTTCGCTTTCGACGATCAAAGCCCGCGTTTGATGCGCGCCGGCCTGCTGACCGTGCTGCTGTTCGCCGGCTACATGCTCTGGCGGCTGCTGAGCCCGGCCCGCCGCGAGCCGGATCCGCCGGACGCGGCAGCCCTCGATCGCGCCGCCAGCATCATCGCCACCTTCGGCGGCAACACCATCGCCAATCTGGCGCTGCTCGGCGACAAGCAATTGCTGTTCGGGCCCGATGGCGACGCTTTCATCATGTATCAGCGGTCCGGCCGCAGCCTGATCGCGCTCGGCGATCCGGTAGGCAATCCTGCCAAGGTGGAAGCGCTGACCTGGGCGTTCCGCGAACTGGCCGATCGCAGCAGCTGCTGGCCGGTGTTCTATCAGGTGTCGCCCGATCAGCTGCCGCTGTACCTGGATCTGGGCCTGTCGCTGGCCAAGCTCGGCGAAGAAGCGCGGGTGCCGCTGACCACCTTTTCACTGGTCGGCTCCAAGCGTCAGAGCCTGCGCAACGAACATCGCCGCGCCCAGCGCGATGGCGCCACCTTTGTGGTACTGGCACCGACCGAAGTCGAAGCCAAGCTCGACGAGCTGCAGCGGATTTCGGATGACTGGCTGACCGGCAAATCGGTTGCCGAGAAAGGTTTTTCGGTCGGCCGTTTCGATCCCGAATATCTGAGCCGCTTCCACTGCGCCTGCGTGCTCCGGGACGGCCAGATCGTCGCCTTCGCCAACCTGTGGCTCGGCGCTGGGCGCGAAGAGATGTCGATCGATCTGATGCGCTACGGCCCGGCGGCGCCGAAAGGCGTCATGGACTATCTGTTCATCGAGCTGATGCTCTGGGGCAACACCGAAGGCTATCGCTGGTTCAATCTCGGCATGGCACCGCTGGCCGGCCTGGAAAACCATCCGCTGGCGCCGTTCTGGCACAAGCTAGGCCGCATCGTTCATCGCTACGGCGAGCCGTTCTACAACTTCAACGGCCTGCGGCGTTACAAGGAAAAGTTTCAACCCGAGTGGCGCCCGCGCTACCTTGCTTCGCCGGGCGGCCTGGTGCTGCCCCGCGTCCTCGTCGATACCGCTGCGCTGATCGCCGGCGGCATCAAGGAAGTCATCTGGAAGTCATGAAGCCACTGATCCCCCCACAGATCCCCGCACTGATCCTTGCGGCGGCATTCGGCGCGATCGTTGCCGTTCCGGCGTCGGCTGCCCCCAACGTCCCGAAAGCTGCTGCGGCAGCCCCGGTTCCAGCTGTGGTGCCTGCAGCAACGGCACCGAGCGGCCCGGAAACCCTGAGCCACGGCATTTTCAAGGACGTGGTGATCCATCGTCCGGAAGGCACGCCGAAATCCTTCGTGCTGTTCCTGTCCGGTGATGGCGGCTGGGTCACTCGGGATCGCGGCGGCCCGGCGGCGATGGTTCAGGCGCTGGTCGCCGATGGCGCGATGGTCGTGGCGATCAGCACGCCGCAGCTGATCAGCGCGCTGGAAGCCGATGGCGGCGAATGTGCGTACACGGTCGGCGATTTCGAGAACCTCAGCCACTTCGTCCAGGCCTGGGCGCGTCTGCCGACCTATCTGCAGCCGATCCTCGCCGGCCATGGCGCCGGCGCCACGCTCGCCTACGGCGTGCTCGCCCAGGCCGAGAAAGGCTCGTTTGCCGGCGCAGTCACCACCGGCTTCTGTCCGGATCTGAATCTGAAAAAGCCGTTCTGCGCCGGCAACGGCGCGCGGATGGCGCCGCGCAGCGCCGACGGCGGCATCGAATTCCTGCCGACGCCCAAGCTGACCGCGCCCTGGCTGACCCTGCACGGCGAAATCGATCAGGTCTGCGATCTCGATAGCGTCAGCAAGTTCGTCGCCGGCAGTGACCAGGGCTCGCTGGTGTCGTTGCCGAAAGTCGGCCACGGCTTCACGTCGCCGGAGAACTGGATCGCCGCCTACCGCAAGAGCATCAATCAGCTGGAAACCGCGCAGGGCCGCAGCAGCGTGCCCCTGCCGCCGAGCGATCTGGGCGAGCTGCCGGTGATCGAAGTCGACGCCGATGTCCCGGCGACCGGAACCGCCCAGCACGCCGACACCTTCGCGATCCTGATCTCTGGCGACGGCG
>NZ_CAISIQ010000503.1 GCF_903885465.1 uncultured Nevskia sp. | reverse complement strand
CTTCGGTGCCGTGTGGCTGCGACGGATGCAGAACGAGGTGCTGCGTCGCGAGCGTCGAGCAGCCTGGGTCAAGGAACTGGTGGCCGCGTGAACGAAAAGCACGCCGTCTTCATCTGGTCCAGCTACGCCTTGAGCGCCGTGGTGCTGCTGTGGAATTGGCTGGCACCGCGCTTCAAGCGCAACGAACTTCGCCGCCGGCTGTCCGAGGACACGGCAGAACAGGACAATCCGGAATGACCAAGCGTAATCAGAGACTGCTGGGCGTCGTCGCGCTGGTGATCGGCGTCGGTGTCGCGGCAGCCTTGGGCTTCACCGCGTTTCGCAAGAACATGATGTATTTCTACACACCGAGCGATCTGCTCGCCGGCACCGTGCCGGTCGGTGCGTCGATGCAGCTGGGCGGGCTGGTCGAGAAAGGCAGCCTGGTCCGCGCCGGCGGCCTGCGGGTGGAGTTCCGCGTCGCCGATTGCGCCAAGAACATCCCGGTGCGCTACGACGGCGTGCTGCCCGATCTGTTCCGCGAAGGGCAGGGCGTGGTCGCCGATGGTCATCTCGATGCCGACCACGTATTCGTGGCCACCCGCATCCTCGCCAAGCACGACGAGAATTACATGCCGCCGCAGGTTGCCGATGCGCTGAAGGGTGATCCGGACACTGGCAAGCATTCCTGCATGCCCTTCAAGGCTGTCGAATCGGCCGCCAAATCGTGATTCCGGAAATCGGTCACTACGCGCTGATCCTCGCGCTGGGCATCGCCATCCTGCAGACCGTCGCGCCGATGATCGGCTGGCGTCGGCGTGACGCCCGCCTGCTGGCCTCGGCAGCTTCGGCCGCGCAGGCGCAGTTCTTCTGCATCGCCATCGCCTACCTGTGTCTGACGGTGTCGTTCATCAACACCGATTTCTCGGTGGCCTATGTCGCCCAGAACGCCCACACCGATCTGCCGATGATCTATCGCATCTCGGCGGTCTGGGGCGCGCATGAAGGCTCGCTGCTGCTGTGGATGCTGATGCTGTCCGGCTGGACCTTCGCGGTGTCGGTGTTCAACCGGCGCATTCCGGCTGAACTCAGCGCGCTGGTGATCGCTGTGCTCGGCGTGATCAGTGTCGGCCTGCTGCTGTTCATGCTGCTGACCTCGAACCCCTTCGAACGCCTGTTCCCGGTGCCCTTGCAGGGCCGTGATCTCAATCCGCTGCTGCAGGATTTCGGCTTGGCGATCCATCCGCCGACCTTGTACATGGGCTACGTCGGCTTCAGCGTCGCCTTTGCGTTTGCCGTCGCGGCACTGATCACCGGCAAGCTCGACGCTGCCTGGGCGCGCTGGACCCGGCCGTGGACGACCACCGCCTGGATGTTCCTGACCTTGGGCATCACCCTCGGTTCCTGGTGGGCCTACAACGAACTCGGCTGGGGCGGCTGGTGGTTCTGGGATCCAGTCGAGAACGCTTCGTTCATGCCGTGGCTGGCCGGCACGGCGCTGATCCATTCGCTCGCGGTGACCGAAAAGCGCGGCATCTT
>NZ_CAISIQ010000502.1 GCF_903885465.1 uncultured Nevskia sp. | reverse complement strand
GCTGATCAGCTTTCGCCGATCTCGCCCATCGCCGACTGCATGTAGTTCTGGATGCCGATCTTTTCGATAAGACCGAGCTGTTCCTCGATCCAGTCGATATGGTGTTCCTCGCTTTCCTGGATCTCGACCAGCAATTCGCGGGTCACGTAGTCCTTGACGACTTCGCAGTGAGCGATCGCATCGCGATACAGCGGATGCGCCTCGTACTCCAGCTTGAGATCGCACTCGAGGATTTCCTTCACATCCTCGCCGATGTACAGCTTGCCAAGGTCCTGCAGGTTGGGCAGGCCGTTCAAGAACAGGATCCGCTTGATCAGTTTGTCGGCATGCTTCATCTCATCGATGGATTCGCCGAACTCGTACTTTTCGAGCTTCTTCAGACCCCAGTTGCCGAAGATGCGGGCATGCAGAAAGTACTGATTGACGGCCGTAAGCTCGTTCTTCAGGGCTTGGTTCAGGAATTCGAGGACTTTGGCGTCGCCGCGCATGGTGGTGATCCGATTGAAGTGCGACCGGAGTATAGCCAGGGACCGCTATTCAGAACAAGTCCAAGCCCTTGATTTATTTGTTCTTTTGAACGATTTTGCGTGTGATTCTCAATTCTGGGTCACGGAAGCAACGCCGATTACGTTTGTCCACGAACGCGGAATGGCCCCACGGATATACGGAGAGCGGGCGGGAATCGAAAGAAGGTAAGGACTGAAACCCGGCAGCCGCCGGAGGATCAACAGGCAGCTTGAGCAGAAAGCTCTTGGCTGCCCAGGACCGATGACGAACGCGGCAGTGCGGACAAAGCCTGTGCAAGCGTCGAACGAGCGGCTGGCACGCATTTACCGCAGCAAGTGCCAAGACCGGTTTCGCGGGTCAGATCACGCAGCGAAATTGCATCACCGCGCTCGACCGTGCGGCGGATGGTCTTATCGGAGATGGCTTTGCAGACGCAAATGATCATGCCCGAATCTTAAAACTTAATGAGAATGATTGTCAATCGATGGGAAATTTAAACCATCGTCCGATCGTTCTCACTGATAACGGCACCTTTGATCCCGCGCTTCCAAGCGCCGTCAAGCACTAAAGCAGGTTAAGGGCGCGCCTGATCCGGCCGCGGTTTCGACGCAGACGCTGCCAGCGGCTGGCTCGGCGCCCCGATCAGCGGCGCCAGTTCGCGCAGCGCGCCGACGTAGACCTCACGCTTGAAAGACACCACTTCGCTCAAGGGATGCCAGTAATCGACCCAACGCCAGTGATCGAATTCGGGTTTGTCGGATTTATCGAAGCAGACCAGCGATTCGCAGCTGGTCAACCGTAGCAGGAACCACTTCTGCTTCTGGCCAATGCACACCGGCCGCCGGCCGCGTCGCACCAGTCGTGACGGCAGGCGATAACTGAGCCAGCCCGAGGTCACGCCCAGACATTCAACGTGCTCGGCTTTCAGGCCCAGTTCCTCTTCAAGCTCGCGATAGAGCGCGGCCTCCGGCGTCTCGCCGAACTTGATGCCGCCCTGCGGGAACTGCCAGGCGTCCTGACCGATCCGCTTCGCCCACAGCACGCGGCCGTCGATGTGCGTCAGGATGATCCCGACGTTGGGTCGAAAGCCATCGGCGTCAATCACTTGGGCGCACTTTGCAAGGAAAGATTCACGATCGATTCTTTCATAGCCGCGTCGCCTGCGGCAAACTTCCGGCAGCATGGCGTCCTGCCAAGACCGTGGCTTCCTGCCTCGGCCTGTTCAACGAAAATCCAATGAATCTCGCCGTCTTCGATCTCGACCACACGCTCCTCAACGGCGACAGCGACTATCTCTGGGGCCAGTTCCTGGTGGCCAACCGCCTGGTCGACGCCGAGTACTACGCCCGCGAGAACCAGCGTTTCTATGACGAATACGCGGCCGGCACGCTCGACATCCATGAATTCGCGGCGTTTTCGCTGCGGCCGCTGATGGCGCTGCCACTGGCCCAACTCGAAGGCCTGCGCGCGCGCTTCGTTACCGAGCAGATCGTGCCGGTGATCTCGACCCACGCGCCAGCGCTGCTCGAACGGCATCGCCAGGCTGGCGACGAATTGCTGATCACCACCGCCACCAACCGCTTCATTGTCGAGCCGATTGCCGCCCACCTCGGCGTGCCGCATCTGCTGGCGACCGAGCCGGAGCGCGACGGCCACGCCTTCACCGGCCGCATCGCCCGCTCGAATTTCCGCGATGCCAAAGTCACCAACCTCAAGGCCTGGCTGGCCGCGCATCCGGTGAAGTTCGCCTCCTTGAGCGGCTACAGCGATTCGCAGAACGATCTGCCGCTGCTCGAATTCGTCGACCACCCGCATGCCGTCGATGCCGACCCGGTGCTGCGCGCCGCCGCCGAAGCGCGCGGCTGGCCAGTGATTTCGCTACGCGCCTGAGTCCGGCAACTAAATCTGTATCTGACCCCAATTAGAAACGCAATTAGAAGCGGACCAACGGGGTCAGCAGTGCACGATGTTCCGGATGCGCGTCGAGCAGGCGCTGATCGGCAAAAGCGTGATCGGCGAAGTCGAAGCCCGGCACCACGGCTTCCGAGACCAGCGCATGGCTGGCGCCGTCGATCAGTTGCGACGCTTTCCAGACACCGCCCGGCACGTGCAGGAACAGCGCCTGACCCGGTGCGCTACCGAGCACCACACGACGCAGCTCGCCTGAGTCTTCGAGCAGCAGGTATTCCACCGGCCCGCCGCCTTGCAGGTAATGGAGGATGTCCGAGCGGTTGCGATGCAGGCGCCCGCGCGGCTCGTCGGGGGTCAGCAGGTAGTGGATCGAGGTGACGAGTGCCCGCGGGCCCTGTGCGGTTTCGATGATGGCGTCCGAAGTGTGGATGCGCTTGAACCAGCCGCCCTCGGGATGCCGTTCCAGACCAAGCCGCGCAATCAATGCCGCTGATTCTTCGCTCACGGTTCCAGCCGCTCGAGACGCCAGACGCCGTCCACCTGTCGGTAGACGAGCCGGTCATGCACGCGGTTGGCGCGGCCCTGCCAGAACTCGATGGCGTCGGGTTTTAGCCGATAACCGCCCCAGTCGCTCGGGAACGGCACATTGCCATCTCCGTATTTCTGC
>NZ_CAISIQ010000501.1 GCF_903885465.1 uncultured Nevskia sp. | reverse complement strand
TCGGCGTTGCCGGATCTGCTTCGAGCAAGAATTGAACCCTTGCTTGAAGCAAGATTGGCCACAGAGCCGTACAGCCACAGGCGTTCGACTTCTATCGGTTCAGGCGCATGCCGGGCCTGATCAAATCAGCGCCCGGCAGCGGTTTGATATCGCTACTGCGTAGCGATCGCTGCGCGCTTGCCGCGCAGCACGAATTTCTGGATCTTGCCGGTTGCGGTCTTCGGCAGTTCGGCGACGACATGAAACGACGTCGGCACCTTGAAGTGGGCAAGGCTGGCGCGGCAGAAGGTCTTGAGTTCGCCGTCGGCAAGGCTGTGGCCCGAGCGCAGCACGACAAAGGCTTCCGGAGATTCCCCCCATTTCTCGTGCGGCATGCCGACTACCGCGACTTCAATGATCGCCGGGTGTCGCAGCAAGGTGCCCTCGACCTCGATCGACGAAATGTTCTCGCCGCCGGAAATGATCACGTCCTTCAAACGGTCGCGAATCTCGATGTAGCCATCCGGATGGACGACAGCCGCGTCTCCGGTACGGAACCAGCCGCCCTTCAGCGCTTTCGCGCTCGCTTCCGGATCGTTGTAGTAGCCACGCATCACGGTGTTGCCACGCGCCACGATCTCTCCCAGCGTCGTGCCATCCGCCGGCACCGGTTGATCATGGTCGTCGAACACGGCGGTTTCGCCGGAAGTCACCAGTTCCACACCTTGACGTGCCTTGATCAGCGCACGCTGTTCGGCGCTCAGTTCGTCGTGAGCCGGAAGCGGCTCGCAGATGGTGATGAACGGCGAGGTTTCGGTCAGCCCGTAAGCTTGGGTGATGGTCCAACCCAGTTCACCTTCGACTCTCTCGATCGTCGCAGGCGCCGGTGGCGCACCCGCCGTGATCACACGAACGCCTGGCCGCACAGCACGACGCTGCGCCTCCGGTCCATTGGCAATGCCGATAAGCACGGTCGGCGCTGCGCACAGCAGGCTCACGGCTTCGCGATTGATGTGGTCATAGATCGCCAGCGGCTCGACCTTGCGCAGGCAGACGTGCGTGGCACCGACCGCGGTGACGGTCCAGATGAAGGTCCAGCCATTGGCGTGGAACATCGGCAGCGTCCACAGATAGCGATCGGACGGCGTCATGTGCATATGCACCAGCACACCGACCGAATTCATCCAGGCATTGCGGTGAGTGATCATCACGCCCTTCGGGCGCGACGTGGTGCCGCTGGTGTAGTTCACGGACAGCAGATCGGTTTCGGCAACCTCCGTGCGCTCGAAATTCGGCGACGCCTGTTTTATCAAGGCTTCGTACTCGAGCCAGCCGGTACGCGAACCTTCGAAGGCAACGTAATGCTCGACGTTCGGCAATTGGCTGCGAATGCTGTCAATGGCATCGAAGTAGTCCGGATGGGCGCAGACAATCTTCGAACCGCTGTGGTTGATCAAGTAAACGAAATCATCGGCAGTCAGCCGATAGTTGATCGGAACGATCACGCCACCGAACTGCGGGATCGAGTAGTACGTCTCGAGATTGGTGTGGGTATTCGGCGAGATCAGCGCAACACGGTCGCCCTTGACCACGCCCAGCGCCTGAAATGCGGACGAGGCGCGATCGCAGCGATCAAGAAATTGCCGATAGGTGTAGCGACGATCGCCATCGACCACGGCTTCACGGTCGGGGTAGAGCTTGCGGGCGCGGCGGGCAAATTCCAGCGGGCTCAGCGGGGTCTCCACGGGCGACACTCCTCGGTTGTAGTTTTGGCAACGATCGATTGCGAAACATTGAAATTTCGCTTACCGAAGGGTAGCGGGAGTGGTGCGCGATGGGTATTGGGACAAGCCCGAAAGGCACAATTGGTAGTGCCTGAATCCGAGGATAACGGCGGGCAACCGGGTCGACAGGCCTGCATGGTGTCAGGCAAGGCGCACGCAAACGCTGGCCGAAGCAATAGTCGCCATGGCGGCGACAATTCGGCCAGATATCAAGTTTTGGTTTTGAAACTATGTCAGGCAGCTATGGCCCGACATGGCGTCCCTACGGGGATTCGAACCCCGGTTCTCACCGTGAAAGGGTGGTGTCCTAGGCCTCTAGACGATAGGGACAACGAGGCGGTGTCGCGAGTGAATCAGAAACTTGGTGGAGCCAGCCGGGATCGAACCGGCGACCTCTTGCATGCCATGCAAGCGCTCTCCCAGCTGAGCTATGGCCCCGTACAGCGGAGCGAAAGTATAGGGCCTACCGAGGTGGGGACTCAAGTACTTTCTCAAGGAAATTTGCAGGCATGTCCGGGGAACCGGCGATCTATTAGACTGCGAGACGTTTTTCAGCCTGCAGAACCGCGCTGGACTCGCTCGGCGCACTCCTACCAACAGATCAACAAAGACGACATTCCCATGGCATCGGTCAGCACCAACGAAATGAAATCGGGCGTCAAGGTCCTCATTGACGGCGAACCGTACGCGATTCTCGACAATGAATACCGCAAGCCCGGCAAGGGTCAGGCGACGAACAGCATCAAGATCCGTGCGCTGAAGACCGGTCGGGTGCTCGAACGCACGCTGAAATCCGGCGATACCTGGGAACTGGCGGACGTCGAACAGACGGAAATGCAGTACCTGTATAACGACGGCGAATTCTGGACCTTCATGGATCCGGTCAGCTTCGAGCAGATTCAGGCCAATGACGCTGCAATGAGCGAAGCCAAGGTCTGGCTCAAGGGCGAAGAGGTTTGCACCGTACTGTTATGGAACGGCGTGCCGCTGAGCGTCGCCGCACCGAACACGGTGATCCTGAAAATCATCGAAACCGATCCGGGCCTGCGCGGTGACACTTCGGGCGGTGGCGGCAAGCCAGCGAAACTCGAAACCGGCGCGATGGTTCGCGTACCGCTGTTCGTGCAGCAGGATGAGTTGGTCAAGGTTGATACACGCACTGGCGAATACCTCGCCCGTGCAGGCAAGTAGGCCAAGCAGGATTAAAGACACCGAAAACGATGGCAAAACCTAGCGCAGCAGCGACCGGAACCCAGACCATGGACGACAATCGCAAGAAGGCATTGGAAGCCGCTCTCAGCCAGATCGAGAAGCAGTTTGGCAAGGGTGCGGTCATGCGCATGGGCGCGGACGATCCGGCCCGCGATGTCGAGGTGGTGTCTACCGGTTCGTTGGCGCTGGACGTTGCCCTCGGCATCGGTGGTTTGCCGCGCGGCCGCGTGGTTGAAATCTACGGTCCGGAATCTTCCGGCAAGACCACGCTGTGCCTGCAGGTGGTTGCCGAGATCCAGAAGCACGGCGGCACCGCAGCCTACATCGATGCCGAAAATGCACTCGATCCGCAGTACGCGGAGCGTCTAGGCGTGGTGGTCGGTGACATGCTGATCTCGCAGCCCGATACCGGCGAGCAGGGTCTGGAAATCGCCGACATGCTGGTGCGCTCGAACAGCGTCGATTGCATCGTCGTCGATTCGGTTGCAGCGCTGGTGCCTAAGGCTGAAATCGAAGGCGAGATGGGTGACAGTCACGTCGGTTTGCAGGCTCGTCTGATGTCGCAGGCGCTGCGCAAACTGACGTCCAACATCAAGCGTTCGAACACGCTGGTCATCTTCATCAATCAGATCCGCATGAAGATTGGTGTGATGTATGGTTCGCCGGAAACCACCACCGGCGGCAATGCTCTGAAGTTCTACGCTTCGGTACGCCTGGATATCCGCCGCACCGGCGCGATCAAGAAGGGCGAAGAAGTGGTCGGCAACGAAACGCGCGTCAAGGTGGTCAAGAACAAGATGGCGCCGCCGTTCCGTGAAGCGCATTTCGAGATTCTGTACAACGAAGGCATCTCGAAACTGGGCGAGTTGATCGACCTTGGTGTCGAGCATGGCTTCGTCGAGAAGTCAGGTGCCTGGTACGCCTACAAGGGCGAAAAGATCGGCCAGGGCAAGGACAACTCGCGCAACTATCTCAAGGAGCATCCCGAGATTGCCGACGCTATCGAAGTGTCGCTGCGAGCCAAGCTGTTGCCGGTGAAAACGCGCACACCGGCAGCCGAGTAATTCCGTGGCAGGGCGCGGGCGCAAGCCGCCTGTGCCATTGGCTCCTGAAGCGGCGCGTGAGCGTGCGCTTCGGGCGCTGAGCCGGCGCGAGCACAGCGCTCGCGAACTCAC
>NZ_CAISIQ010000500.1 GCF_903885465.1 uncultured Nevskia sp. | reverse complement strand
GCCGACGTCGATGACGTGATCGACACCGCCATCGGACAACTGACTGATCGCCTCGCCCCAGTTCGGGTCGGCGCGGTAATCGACAGTGGCATCGGCGCCGAGCTTCTTCAGCCGCTCGAGCTTGGCTGGCGACGACGAGGTCGCATAGACCTTTGCCCCGAAGGACTTGGCGAACTGCAGCGCGAAGATCGAAACACCGCCAGTGCCTTCGACCAGTACCTGATCGCCGGCCTTGATCTGGCCGACCTCGACCAGCGCCCGCCAGGCAGTCAGCGCAGCGCAGGGCAAGGTCGCCGCCTCGGCATAGGAGTAGCCGGCCGGAATGCGGGTCAGCTTGTCCGGGTCGACCAGGCTGAACTCCACCGCGCAGCCATCGGTGGAGTCGCCACCAAGGCGGCTGGTGGTGGCTGCAGTCGGCTCGCCGTCCTGCCAGTCCGGGAAGAACAGGCTCATCACCTTGTCGCCGACGGCCCAGCCGCTGACACCCTCGCCGACCGCGACGATTTCACCGGCGCCATCGGAGATCGGAATCCGGCCATCGACCGCCGGCAGCATGCCGGCCACCACCGCGTAATCGTGGAAGTTCAGCGACAAGGCGCGCCAGCGCACCTTGAGCTTGCCCTTGGCGATTGCGGGCTCGGCCAGGTCCTCGATCGACAGCGATTCCAGACTGGTCGGCAAACGCACTACGGCTGCTTTCATCACCTGCTCCTTGGGTTATTGAGTCGGCATACTGATATTGAACGCGAGCGCACCGAGTCCGACCGGATGATCTTGCCAACAGGTGCAGAACGCCGACTCAATAACTAGAAACCATTGATTTTTTATTGATGCGGCACCTTCGGCACTTCACAGATGACGCAGATCCTGAATCGAACGCCGGGTCCACGTTCAACACCAAGGTGCCACATCAATAAAGACTTGCTGCAGGCTCAGGCGGGTACCAGCTTCTTGCCCACCAGAGCGACTTCAACGGCAACGGTATCCGCGTATTCCTCGACATCAGCGATGAAGCCGTTGTCGATGCGCAGCACCATCGCGTAATGCGGCTGCGAGTACGGCAGGCCCGTGGGTCCGATGCCATGGCCCGATGCGAGGATCACCGCGCGATTGCCATCGACGATGATCTCCTTGAGGGTCAGCTGCGGCGGCTGCTTGAAGCTGGCCAGTGCCGGCACCAGCGCGCCTTTGACGGTGTCGCGGCCATGCATGTCGGTGGACAGCGGCGTGGTGCCGATGATCCGGTATTTCACGTTCGGTGCCAGCAGGTCGAAAGCGTCGGCGAAGGCGCCGCTGCAGAGCAGGTCGGCATATTTGCGGGCGATGCTGCGAGTTTGATCCATGGTGTTCTCCTCATTGTTATGGAACGAATCTACTGAGCCAGCGAATCAGCTGGCAGCCTGCGCGAAGAAGCTTCTTGAAGCAGGAACCGTTGGCTGCGTGCACAAGGTGCCGCCGTCCACCGGCAGGATGTGGCCGGTGATGAAACGAGCATCGTCCGATGCCAGGAAGGCCACCGCCTGCGCTACTTCCAGCGGGCCGCCCAGGAAGGGCGTGCAGGCGCCGTCGACGTTGATATCGATCAGCGGCTTGGGAATGAAGCCTGCGGTCAGCGGCGTCAGCACCAGGGCCGGCGCCACCGCATTGCAGCGGATGCCGCGCTTGCCGTAAGCCGCAGCCACATGCTGGGTGATGCTGTTGATCGCCGCTTTCGATGCGCTGTAGGCCGGCAGGCTGATGTACGCCGCGAGGCCGTAGGTGGACGAGGTGTTGACGATCACGCCACCGCCGCGCCGGAGCATCGCCGGGATCGCATGCTTGCAGCCGAGCATGGTGCCACGCACGTTGACGGCCATCGTGCGGTCCCAGATGTCGATCTCCATCGCCGCGATGTCGGCATCCTTGGCGAGCACTTTCGGGTCTTGCAGCGCTGCGTTGTTATGCAGGATGTCGAGACCGCCGTAACGCTCCTCCGCGTAGGTGATGGCGGCCTTGATCGAGTCCTCGCTGCCGATGTCGCAAACCAGCGATTCGGCGATGCCGCCGGCATTGCGGATCATCGCCGCGGTGGCTGCAGCGGTTTCCGGATTGAGGTCCGTACACAGCACCGATGCGCCGCGTTCGGCCATCAGCCTGGCCGTGGCTTGGCCGATACCGGAACCGGCGCCGGTGATCATCGCCACTTTTCCCTTGAGGCTGGACATGCTTTTCTCCAATGCGGTTCAGACCGGCAGCGGTTCGCGCAGCACGCGCACCGCGATCGGCAGCTTGGCGTGGCCGACTTTCGGCTGACCATGAATCTCGACGGCCATCGCCGCCTGGGCGAGTGCGTAGAGCATGTGCATCAAGCGCTGCTCGGCTGCGGGTAGTGCATCGAGCGGAAAGTTTTCGAGATGCGCGAGCGCCGCTTCGGCGCGCGGCTGCATGGCATCGTAGAAGCGCCGGATGTTGTCCATAGAAGAGGCGGCGCGGTGCTGCATGCGGGCATCGAAGCTGGGCAGCGCCCACTCGGCGACATGCGCTTCAAGATCGGCAAACGCGGCCGGCAGAAGAGAGTTGTTCATTCGCTCATCGCCTCCTGCACGGTGGCCGACTTCGCCCATTTTTCGACGTGATGCACCGAGTGCCGCAGCAGCGCTTCGTTGTCCTGCAGGAACATCGCGTCCTTGGCGCCGGACTCCAGACCGCGCTGCACGCGCGCGACGTTGGAAACGTCCTCCACCAGCACTTCGATCACGCGTGACAGGTAATGCTCCTGCTGGAACCGCTCGCGCACCGTGAGCGCCTTGGGCACGTAGAAGCGCACCTCGTGGCGCGTGGTGTGATAGCTGGTGGGCCAGAAGTGATGGGTCCAGAAGCCGCCGGGTCCGGTATCGAGATTGAAGTTCGGGAACACGAAGTTCACGTCCATCGACCAGCTCTTGGTGCGTGTCGGGTTCACCGAAGGATGAGCCAGGAAGGCATCCATGCTGCCGACCTTGCCGGCGGCGATGGTGCTGCCGGTCTGCACCTGGCTGTAGGCGAGCTGCTCGACCTTCTGGTGATCGTGCGGCCGATATTCCGGATTGCCGTACATCGAGCAGAAACGATGCGGGCCGAAGAAGCGCGCGTCCATCAGGCGGCCGGTGCGATTGCTCGTTGACGCGAACGTGGTGCCGATGGTTTCCGGATGGATCACCGGGATGTGGTACGACTCGCTGAAGGCATCGGCAACGACTTTCCAATTGCAGTCGAGCTGGGCCTCGACGACGATCGGGTTGTCGGCGTTCGGGTATTCCATGTTGGCCAGGAAGCTGCCGAAGTCGCCGAGAAAATCCTCGAGCGACACCGAAGGCTTGCGCTCCAGATTGATGAAGATCCAACCGTTCCAGACCTCGGTCGCGATCTTCGCGAGGCCGGCCGTCTTGCGATCAAGGCCAACGAAGCACTTCTCGTCCGGCACGCCACGCAGCTCGCCATCCGTGCCGTAAGCCCAGCCGTGGTACGGACACTTGATCAGCTGACTGCAGCCCTGCGGCTCGCTGACCAGGAGATTGTGGCGATGCGAGCAGACGTTGTGGAAGGCCTGCACGCGGCCCTCGCCATCGCGCGTGATCAGCACCGAGGCCTCGCAGATCTCGATCTCCTTGACCATGAAGCTGTGCGGCTTGGCGATCTCCTCGACTCGTCCCATGATCAGCCAGGAGCGGCCGAACACCCGCTCGCGCTCCAGCTGATAGAACGCCGGCGAGCGATAGGACTCGGCCGAAACCGGCCCGTTCTTGAGACCCGCGAGCTGGGTCCATTTGTTGGCGATGAAATCGTCTGCTGCCATCGAATTGCTCCTGCTGTGATTGCGGTTTGCTGCGTGCGGAAGTTCTGAGGCTCAGGCCGCCGTATAGCCACCGTCGACGACCATCTCCATGCCGGTGATCCACTGCGCGGCATCGGAGGCGAGGTAACGAATTGCCAGCGCGATATCGACCGTTCGCCCGAGGCCAAGCAGATGTGCGGCCTCGAACGCGGATTCGGCTGCTGCCTCATCCGGCACGATGCCGAGCTTCACGAAATCGCGAAGCGTCTTCACGCCCATTTCGGTCTTGATCAGGCCCGGGTGTACCGAGTTCACGCGGATGCCGTAGTGCAGGCGCGCGCATTCGTTGGCCGCTGCCTTGGTCATCAATCGCACTGCGCCCTTCGATGCGCAGTAGGCGCCGAGCCCGGCAACGCCCTTGATGCCGGCGGCCGAGGACAGGTTGACGATGGCGCCGCCCTTGCCCGCCGCGCCGCCCGGCCGCATCGCGCGGATGGCGTGCTTGATGCCGAGGAAGACGCTGGTGCCGTTGACGTCCATCTGCCGCCGATAATCGTCGACGCTCATGTCGGCAAAGAATCCGGCCAGTTCGAGGCCGGCATTGTTGACGACGAGATCGAGGCCGCCGAAGCGCGCGATCGCTTCGGAAGTCGCGGCTTGCCAATCGGCTTCGTGGGTGACATCGAGCCGAAAGAAGCTGGCTGCAGCGCCGAACTTCGCAGCCAGCGCCTTGCCTTCGTCGACGAGCAGATCGGTGATCAGCACGTGCGCGCCGCCGGCAATCAGTTGCTCGGTCGTTTCGGCACCG
>NZ_CAISIQ010000499.1 GCF_903885465.1 uncultured Nevskia sp. | reverse complement strand
GTTCGATGGCTTCATCGAGCGAAGCGGCTTCGAGGATCACCAGCACTGGCCCGAAGATTTCCTCGTCATAGATCGACATGCCCGGCTTCACGCCGGAGAAGATCGTCGGGCCGACGAAGTTGCCCTGCTCGTAGCCCGGCACCAGCGGCTTGCGGCCGTCGAGTTCGAGCTTGGCGCCTTCGGCAATGCCGCGTTCGATCAGGCTGCTGATGCGCTCGACGGCGGCGCAGGAAATCACCGGGCCGACATCGGTGCCGGCTTCGGCACCCGCATTCAGTTTCAGCGTCTTCGAACGGGCGACGAGATCGGCGATCCACTCTTTGGAGTCACCGACGAAGACCACCGTCGATGCCGCCATGCAGCGCTGGCCGGCGGCACCGAAGGCGGCGCCGACGAGGTTGTTCAGCGTCTGTTCCTTGTTCGCGTCCGGCAGCACCACGGCGTGGTTCTTCGCGCCCATCATGCATTGCGCGCGCTTGCCGGCCAGGGTGGCGCGGCGATAGACGTGGGTGCCGACCTTGGTCGAGCCGACGAAGGAAACCGCCTTGATGTCCGGGTGATCGCAGATGCCGTTGACCACCGCTTCACCGCCGTGGACGACGTTCAGCACGCCCTTCGGAATGCCGGCTTCCAGCGCCAGTTCGACCAGACGCATGGTCACCAGCGGGTCCTGCTCGGACGGCTTCAGGATGAAGGTGTTGCCGGTGGCGATCGCCATCGGAAACATCCACAGCGGGATCATCGCCGGGAAGTTGAACGGCGTGATGCCGGCGCAGACGCCGAGCGGCTGGTTCAGGGTGAAAGTGTCGACGCCGGTGGCGACGTTGTTGGCCAGCTCGCCCATCTGCAGCATGCCGATGTTGGCCGCGTGCTCCACCACTTCGAGGCCGCGAAAGATGTCGCCCTCGGCATCCGGCAGGGTCTTGCCCTGTTCGGAGGTCAGCAGCGCGGCGAGCTCCTTCATGTTCTCGCGGATCAGCTGCTGATACTTGAGGAAGATGCGGGCACGGACGCCGATCGGCGTCTTGCGCCAGGTCTTGAAGGCTTTCTTGCCCGATTTGACGGCGGCGTCGAGTTCCTGTGGCGTGGCGAACGGCACCCGGGCCAGCACGGCCTGCGTCGCCGGATTGATGACATCGCGCCACTGCGTGGAACGCGATTCGACGAATTCGCCGCCGATCAGCAGCTTCACGGTGGGGACGGCCAGCAGGGTGGAGCGGTCAGCAACGGTCATCGATGGTCCTCGGGATGGATCGCTCATTCCCCGGTCTGCGGGGCGCCCTGTTCAAGCGCGGCGATGTTTTGCATTATTCGCATCCGGAAGCCGATTGACAGCACTGAAAAGGCGAATTGATGTGAATAAAGCCTGCCCCGTTTGCAAAGATTGCGAAGAATCCTGAGATGGCCAAGGCTTACATGGGCGTGCGGCTGCAGCGTCTGCGCGAGGAGCGCGGCATCAGCCAGGTGGCGTTGGCCAAGGCGCTGGATATTTCGCCGAGCTATCTGAACCAGATCGAGCACAATCAGCGGCCGCTGACGGTGCCGATCCTGCTGCGCATCAACGCCCAGTTCGGCGTCGATGTGCAGCTGTTCTCGGACGACAAGGAAGCCGGCCTGATTGCCGACGTGCGCGACGTGCTCGCCGAAGTCGGTGGTGGCGCCGGCACCGAAACGATCTCGATGGCCGAGCTGCGCTCGCTCGCCTCGAACATGCCGGCGGTGGCGCGGGCGGTGGTTGAACTGCATCGCCGCAACCGCAGCCTGACCGAGCGCGCCGACAGCTTCGTTGCCCGCCTCGGCGACGGTCACAAGCTGGCCTCGTTCGCGCTGCCCGGCACCCACGACGAGGTGCGCGACTATTTCAACCAGCGTCTCAACCACGTCGCCGAGCTCGATGAAGCAGCCGAAGCGATCTTCGCCGACAGCGCCCTGACCATCGGTGATGTCGCCACCCGGCTCGCGCAGCGCCTGAACACGCGACATGGCGTGCGGCTGCAGATCGCCAGTACCGACGACAGCGAGTTGCCGAAGCGTCGCTACGACGCCGAGACTCGGACGCTGCGTCTGCCGGATCACCTGCGCCCTGGCCAGCAGGCGTTTCAGATGGCGGTACAACTCGCGCAACTGGAGATCGGCGATCTGCTCGATTCGCTGATCACCAACGCCAAGTTCACCAGCGACGAATCACGGCGCCTGGCGCGGATTGGTCTGGCCAACTACTTCGCCGGTGCGCTGGTGATGCCGTACGCGGCCTTCCTGCAATCGGCCGAGGAACTGGCTTACGACATCGAGCGGCTGTCGAACCGTTTCGGCGTCGGCTTCGAAGCGGTCTGCCATCGCCTGTCTACCCTGCAGCGGCCGGGCATGCCGGGGCTGCCGTTCTTCTTCGTCCGAGTCGATCGTGCCGGCAATGTCTCGAAGCGTCACTCGGCAGCAGATTTCCACTTCTCGCGGATCGGCGGCACCTGCCCGCTGTGGATCGTCTACGAAGCGTTCAGCCAGCCGGAAAGAGTGCTGACCCAGACTGCGGTGATGCCGGACGGCCGCAACTATCTGTGGATCGCCCGTCAGGTGGTCAGCGGCCCGGTCGGCTACGGCCGGCCGCAGAAAACCTTCGCGATTGGCCTGGGCTGCGATCTGCGCCACGCGCATCGGCTGATCTACTCACGCGGCCTGGATCTGTCCGATCCGGCCGCCGCCACGCCGATCGGCACCGGCTGCAAGGTCTGCGAACGTCAGCGCTGCCCGCAGCGGGCGGCGCCTTCGTTGCTCGATCACTGAAAAGCCAAAAGCAATCTCACGCAAAAACGCAAAGACGCGGAGAAAAGCAAAGCAAAAGCTTTTATCTAGAAAAGCTTTTGCCGTTCCCTGCGTCTTTGCGTCTTTGCGTGAGGCCAGCTTGAGCTTTCTCAGCCCGTGTACTCGCGTCCGAAGATGTGCCGCGCAATGACCCAGCTCTGGATCTCGTTGGCACCTTCGTAGATCTCGCCGATCTTGGCGTCGCGGTAGATCGATTCCAGCGGGAAATTCTTGCCCGGGCCGGACAGGGTCTTGACGAAGCCATAGGCGCCGCAGACCTGGATCGCGTCGCGCGCCATGTCGCAGGCGAGGCGCGAGCCGACCACCTTGGCCATCGCCGCTTCGATGTCGGCGCCGCCTTCCTTGTCGAAACGAATCGCGGCCTTCTGGTAGAGGCTGCGGGCCATTTCCAGCTGGGTGGCGTACTCGGCGAACTTGTACTGCCAGTGCTGCATGCGGGCCAGTTCCTGGCCGAACACCTTGCGTTGGGTCATGTAGTGAGTCGCGAAATCGAAGGCCGACTGCGCCATCGCGACACCCACCGCGCCGATGCCCATGCGGCCGAGCACCAGCGCGCTGATTGCCGTGCGCAGGCCGCTGCCTTCCTTCGGGCCGACCACGTGGTCATCGGCGACGAACACGTCTGTGAACGTGACGTCGGCAGTCAGCTGCACGTGATTGCCCATCTTCAGATCCGGCGCGGAGACCGTGACGCCCGGCTGGTGCATGTCGGCCAGCAGCATGGTCAAGGTCTCGCCGGTCTTGCACAGCACCAGGATCAGATCGCCGACCGGCGAGTTGGTGATCCAGCGCTTGATGCCGTTGACCAGATAGCCGCCGTCGACCTTTGTCGCAGTGGTTTCCATCGACTTCACCGACAGATCGGTGCTGGCATTCGGCTCGCTGGTCGCGAAGCAGCCGACGAACTCGCCCTTGATCAGCTTCGGCAGATAGTGATTGCGGATCTGCGCCGGGGCGCGTTCCAGCGTTTTGCCGACCAGGATCGCCTGGCCGTCGTACAACGCCGAGGCCAGCGACGGCGAGTAGTAGGCCAGCTCTTCGAGCACGGTCAAGGTCGCCAGGGTCGGGTATTCAAGGCCGCGGCCGCCGACGTCCGCCGCATAGGGAATCTCGTAGATGCCAGCTTTCGCCATCGCCTCGAATTCGGCGCGGGCAAAGTTTTCCTTGGCTTCCGGGGTGGTGTTCAGGCGATGGGCAACCGGCGCCAGCACTTCGTCGCAGAACGCGCGCACTTCCTTGCGGATCGCCTTGGTTTCCTCGGGCAGGAAGATGTCGCTGTACAGGGACTCGGCTTTGCGCGGCGGCTGGCTCATGGGGCGTCTCGGGGCAGGCTCAAATTGGAGGCTGCAGCCTAAAGGCTTCCGGGCCAGCCGCGCCTAACTTACGTCGGGTTTGAATCCGGGCCTGCATCGGCGACCATGCGGCACCCTTCCGTCCGCGTGTCGATTGCGCGCCCGGACCACGACAATAACGAGGAGCGCACATGCAATTCACACAGGGCCTGCACCGGGCCGTGCAGCAGCAGCCGGATGCCATCGCCACTGTCTGCAAGGACCGCCGCCACAGCTTCCGCGAGCTGCGCGACCGCGTCGCCAAACTGGCCGGCGGCCTACGCAGCCTCGGCATCGAACGCGGCACGCGGGTCTGCATCCTGTCGCTGAATTCCGATCGCTACCTCGAAAGCTATCTGGCGCTGGCCTGGCTCGGCGCCGTGGTCAACCCGGCGAACTTCCGCTGGAGCGCGCCGGAAGTGATCTATTCGATGAACGATTCCGACAGCATCGCGCTGATCGTCGACGACCAGTTCGCGCCGATGATCGACGCGATCCGCGCCGGGACGCCCGGCCTGCACCAGGTGATCTTCGCCGGTGAAGGCGCAACCCCGGCAGGCTGCATCGGATTCGAAGCGCTGCTCGCCGGCAGCGAGCCGGTGGCTGATGTCGATGCCGGCGGCAGCGACCTGTTCGGCGTGTTCTACACCGGCGGCACCACCGGCAAACCCAAGGGCGTGATGCTGTCGCATCTCAATGTCTGCAGCTCGGCGCTGAACCTGCTAGCCGAAGGCGCGCTGCCGGAGGGCGCGATCGGCCTGCACGCGGCACCGATGTTCCATCTCGCCGACATGATGCTGATCACCTGCCTGCTGCTCCGCGGCGGCCGCCACGTGATGCTGCCGGTATTTCGCCCGGATCTAGTGCTTGATGTACTTGAGGCCGAGAAGATCAGCGATCTGCTGCTCGTGCCGGCAATGCTGCAGGCGGTTGTCGATTTCCCCGGCACCAAGGGCCGCGACCTCGGCAGCGTCAAGCGGATCATGTACGGCGCGTCGCCGGCCTCCGAAGCACTGCTCGATCGCACCCAGGCCGCACTCCCCGGTGCCAGCCTGATGCAGGTCTACGGCATGACCGAAATGAGCGCCGTGATGACCGCGCTGCCGTCATCCGAACACGCCATCGAAACCCGCACCGGCAACCGCCTGCGCTCCGGCGGCCGCGCCAGCTATCACGTGCAGGTGCGCATCGTTGATGAACAGGACAACGAACTGCCAAGAGGCGAGGTCGGCGAAATCATCGCCCGCGGCCCGAACGTGATGATCGGCTATCTCAACAAGCCGGAAGCCACCGCCGAAGCGCTGAAGAACGGCTGGATGCATACCGGCGACATGGGCACCATGGACGAAGCCGGTTACGTGTTCATCGTTGATCGCCTGAAGGACATGATCATCTCCGGCGGCGAGAACATCTATTCCGTCGAAGTGGAGAACGCGGTCTCGAAGCATCCGGCCGTCGCCGCGGTCGCGGCGATCGGCATTCCCTGCACCGAGATGGGCGAGAAGGTGCACGCCACTGTCGTGCTGAAGCCGGGTGCGTCGCTGACGCAGGAAGCGTTGTATGCGCACTGCAAGACGCTGATTGCTGGCTACAAGTGTCCGCGTAGCTTGGAAGTGCGTGAGGCGCTTCCGGTTTCGGGGGCGGGGAAGGTGCTGAAGACGGAGTTGAGGAAGCCGTTTTGGGAGGGGCAGAGCCGCGGAGTCGGCTAAGCCTGAGTTCGGATCTTTCGGCAGTCGGCGCGTTGTCCGGCTGTTTTAGAGCAAAAGTGTTTGCCGACCTTGACCAGGTGGCTTTGTGATGGGGGCCTGCCAACCCACTCAAGTCGAACCCTGCTCGCGGGTCGGTTCAATTCGGCCGTGAGGCTGCCATTCCAAGCGCTGACAGCAGAAATGCACGATGAAGCGCTCCAAAGTCGGCTTGCTGGACACAAAAAAACTTCATCACGACACCCTTCAATAAAAACCAAAGGTAGAAAGAAAATGTTGACGAGAAGCGCTCTGGGATACCTGGCAATCGTCGGATTCGTTGTAGGCGTCTGGGCTTTGGCCTTTCCGATCAATTTCTATCAGGCCTTCCCGGGCTGCGGTCGCGTGTGGGTATCGGTTGATGGCCCCTACAACGAGCACTTGGTCCGCGACGTCGGTGCGTTCTATCTGGGCTCCGGCATCCTCGCTGCGATGGGATTTTTTCGACCGACGTCGGTGTGGCCGCTGGCTGTGGGCCTCAGCAGTATCGCTTTTAACCTACCGCATCTGGTTTACCACTTCGGGAAGCTGAACGTGTACACCAGCCCGATCGACCAG
>NZ_CAISIQ010000498.1 GCF_903885465.1 uncultured Nevskia sp. | reverse complement strand
CTGTTCCGCGATCTCGGCACGCTGGATATCCAGCAGATCCTCGCGGCGGCTCCGGCCTACTACGCCGACAAGCCGAACCTGATCACCGCGATTGCGTTGTTGATGCTCGGTGGCGCGGTCGGCAAGTCGGCGCAGCTGCCGCTGCAGACCTGGCTGCCGGACGCGATGGCCGGCCCGACGCCAGTCTCCGCACTGATCCACGCGGCAACCATGGTCACCGCCGGCGTCTACCTGATCGCCCGTACTCACACGCTGTTCGAGCTGTCGCCGTTCGCCTTGCAGATGGTCGGCCTGACCGGTGCCGTGACGCTGTTGATCGCCGGCTTCACGGCGATGGTGCAGACCGACATCAAGCGGGTGCTCGCCTACTCGACGATGAGCCAGATCGGCTACATGTTCCTGGCGCTCGGTGCCGGGGCCTGGTCGGCGGCGATCTTCCATCTGATGACTCACGCGTTCTTCAAGGCGCTGCTGTTCCTCGCCTCCGGCGCGGTGATTCTCGGCTGCCACCACGAGCAGAACATCTTTCACATGGGTGGCCTGCGCAAGAAGCTGCCGCTGGCGTTCTGGAGCTTCGTGATCGGCGGCTCGGCACTCGCCGCCCTGCCCTATCTGACGGCCGGCTTCTACTCGAAGGACGAGATCCTGATCGGCGCCTGGGCCGGCGGCCATCAGGGCCTGTTCTTCGCCGCCCTGTTCGGCGCCTTCCTGACCTCGATCTACACCTCGCGGCTGATCTTCATCACCTTCTTCGGCAAGTACCACGGCCATGCCGACGTCCATGCCGGTCACGGCCTGGCTTACAACATTCCGCTGATGGTGCTGATCGTGCTGTCGACCCTGGTCGGTGGCTTCATCCATCCGCCGGTCGAAGCAGTGCTGCCGGCGACCCATCACGCCGAGCACAGCGTGCACACCAACATCGCGCTGGTGTCCGGCGCAGTCGCACTGCTGGGTGTTGCCATCGGCTACGCGCTGTTCTTCGGTGAGCGCCGCTTCGTGACCAGGCTCGGCAAGAACCCGACGGCCAAGCTGATCGCCAAGTTCTGGTTCAGCGCCTTCGGTTTCGACTGGCTGTACGACCATTTGTTCGTGAAGCCCTTCAAGTTCCTGGTCCACATCACTCGTAACGATATCTTCGACATTGCCGTCATGAGCGTCACCATCCCCCTGACCGCCCTCAATGGCCTGTTCTCGCGCACCCAGACCGGTCAGATTCGCTGGTATGCCGCCAGCATGGCCGGCGGCGCCGTGCTGATCATCGCCCTGGTGGTGCTGTCATGATCCTCGTCTGGTTGTTGGCGATTCCGTTCATCGGCGGCTTCCTGTGCTGGCAGGGTGAACGCTTCGGCCGCGGCTTCCCGCGCTGGGTCGGCCTGATCACGATGTCGACAGTGCTCGCCATCTCGCTCTATCTGTGGGTCACCGGCGACTACTCGCAGACCCTGCTGAACACTAGCAATCCGCATTGGGTCGAGGAGTTCCGGGCCGACTGGATTCCGCGCCTCGGCATCAGCTTCCATCTGGCGCTCGATGGCCTGTCGCTGGTGCTGATCGTGCTTACCGGCCTGATCGGCGTCATCGCCATCGCCTGCTCGTGGAATGAAGTGCAGCGCAATGTCGGCTTCTTCCATCTGAACCTGCTGTGGAACCTGGCCGGCGTCATCGGCGTGTTCCTGGCGATGGATCTTTTCCTGTTCTTCTTCTTTTGGGAAATGATGCTGGTGCCGATGTACTTCCTGATCGCGCTCTGGGGCCACAACGCCCCCGGCGGCAAGGGACGTGTTTTCGCGGCGACCAAGTTTTTCATCTTCACCCAGGCGTCCGGCCTGCTGATGTTGCTGGCGATCCTGGCACTGGTGTTCGCGCACTACGCCGCCACCGATGTGCTGACCTTCGGCTATCCGGAACTGCTGACCTGGACCCGCAGCGGCGCGATGTCGGCCCAGCTCGAGTGGTGGCTGATGCTCGGCTTCTTCGTCGCCTTCGCGGTGAAGATGCCGGTGGTGCCGCTGCATTCCTGGCTGCCCGATGCTCACTCCCAGGCGCCGACGGCCGGTTCGGTCGATCTCGCCGGCATCCTGCTGAAGACCGCGGCCTACGGCATCCTGCGTTTCGGCGTGCCGTTCTTCCCGAACGCTTCGCACCAGATTGCCCCGTTTGCGATGTGGCTCGGCGTGGCCGGTGTCATCTACGGCGCGGTGCTGTCGCTGTCGCAGCACGATGTGAAGCGCTTCGTCGCCTACACCTCGGTGTCGCACATGGGGTTCGTGCTGATCGGCATCTATTCCGGCACCGAACAATCCTTGCAGGGCGTGGTGATCCAGATGCTGGCGCACGGCATTTCCGCCGGCGCGCTGTTCATCCTCTGCGGTGAAGTCTACGAGCGACTGCACACCCGCGATCTGCGCGAGATGGGCGGCCTGTGGTCACGGCTGCCGTTCCTGCCGCCGATCGCGATGTTCTTCTCGGCTGCCGCACTCGGCCTGCCCGGCTTGGGCAACTTCATCGGCGAGTTCCTGATCCTGGTCGGCAGCTTCCCGGTCAACCCGGTGGTCACCATCGTCTCGGCCTCGGGCCTGATCCTGGCGGCGGTGTACTCGCTGATGATGATGCAGCGCGCGTTCTTCGGCCCGCCGAAGAGCGAGGAAAAACTGCGCGATCTCAATGCGCGTGAAATGACCACCATGCTGAGCCTGATGGCGCTGATCCTGTTCATGGGTCTTTATCCGCAACCGATCCTCGACGTGACCAAGGCAACGATGGCCGGCGTCCAGGCGGTCTACGCCACCGGCCTGCCGGTGTCGGCTACCGCCATGATCGGGGTGCAGCCATGAACCGCCAACAACTGCTGGCCCTGCTGCCGATCCTGTTCTCCAGTGCAACCGTCGTCTGGGTGATGACGGCGATCGCGATCAAGCGCCACCACTGGTGGAACGCGACGTTCTCAGTGATCGGCCTGAATCTGGCGCTGATCGGCTGCGTGGTCGCCTACTTCGTGTCGCCGCAGATCGTCACGCCACTGCTGATCGTCGACAGCTATTCCTGCCTGTACATGGCGATGGTGCTGGCCACCGGTCTGGCCACCGCGACCCTGTCGCATGCCTACATGGAAGGCTATGACGGCAACAAGGAAGAGGTTTATCTGCTGCTGAACCTGTCGGTGCTCGGCGGCCTGGTGCTGGTCTGCGCGCGGCACTTTGCGTCGTTCTTCATCGGCCTGGAACTGCTCAGCGTGCCGCTGTATGGCCTGATCGGCTATCTGGTCAAGGAACGCCGTTCGCTCGAAGCGAGCATGAAGTATCTGGTGCTGTCGGCCGCCGCTTCGGCGTTCATCCTGTTCGGCATGGCGCTGATCTACTCGCAGACCGGCGCGCTGGCGTTCAGCGACATCGGTGCCCGAGTCGCGGCGATCAGCGGCAGCGGCTACACGGTGATGGTGGTCGGCGGCGCGATGATCCTGGTCGGCATCGGCTTCAAGCTGTCGCTGGCGCCGTTCCATCTGTGGACGCCTGACGTCTACGAAGGCGCGCCGGCACCGGTCGCCGCCTACCTGGCCACCGCCTCGAAGGTCGCAGTGTTCGCGGTGCTGCTGCGCTTCTTCATCGAAGCCAAGGCCTACAACTACGAACTGCTGCTCGACGTGCTGACGGCGCTGGCGATCGTCTCGATCGTGCTCGGCAATCTGCTGGCGCTCTTGCAGGACAACATCAAGCGCCTGCTTGCGTATTCGTCGATCGCCCACTTCGGCTATCTGCTGGTCGCGTTCATCGCCGCCGGCCAGTTCGCGACCGAAGCGGTCGGCGTCTACCTGCTCACCTACGTGGTGACGACGCTTGCGGCGTTCGGCGTGGTGACCTTGATGTCGAGCCCGTACAAGAACCACGACGCCGACACGCTCTGGGACTACCGCGGCCTGTTCTGGCGCCGTCCGTATCTGTCGACGATCCTGACCATCGCCCTGCTGTCGCTGGCCGGCATCCCGATGACGGCTGGCTTCATCGGCAAGTTCTACGCGATCACCGCCGGTGTCGAGAAGCGCCAGTGGTTGCTGCTCGGTGCCGTCGTCTTCGGCAGCGCCGTCGGCCTGTACTACTACCTGCGCGCGATGGTGCAGTTGTATCTGCGCGCACCCTGGGTACGTCGCTACTCGGCGCCGCTGGCTTGGGCCCAGGGCACCGGTGGCGCGATGGTCGTCGCGCTGGCCGTGCTGATGCTGGTGCTCGGCATCTATCCGCAGCCGTTCATTGCCGCGATCCAGGCAGCCGGGCTGCACTGATGGCTTGATTGCCGGCGACGGCAGTCAGCAAAAAAGCGGCGAACATCGATGAGATGTTCGCCGCTTTTTCTAAGCCGCTTCCGGATGCTGGAGCGCTACCTGCTCGTCACGGCGCTTAGCGCATCTTGAGTCCGGCGAGGCCGGGCAGGCCCGGGGTTGCGGCAGCGGCTCCGTTGCCAATCAGTGCGACAGACACCGTATTCGCCCCTTTGACGATGATCGCCGCAACCGGCTGCGTCAGCGCGGCGCCGGGTGCTGCCAGTGGCTTGGCGAACTTGTCGATCACGATGTAGGTCGGCAGCAGCGCGTCATAGGTCTTGTTGAAGGACTTCTCGGCGGTCAGTCCCAGCATCTCCAGCGGAGTACCGGCGGTCGCCAGCACGGCGAAGCCGCTGAAGCCGTTCCGACCAGCGACGAAGCCTTCCGTGGTGTTGCCGGCAAAGAAGAATGGCGTCGAGCCCGCCACGCCGCCCGGATACTGGGCATTGCCCGACAGCAAGGTTGCCACCGCACCGGTGATGTTGGGCGCTGCAAAGGTCTGTGCCGAATAGCTTCCCGCAACCGCGAACAACGCCAGCGTGAACAGGGAACGTTTCATGGCCTTCTCCATATCTGAAACTTGTTTTTCGTGGTTGCGGCCGCGGCCGCGAGTGATCCGGAATCAGAATGAACGGAATTTTCACACTGATGCCGGCTAGCGAGGTTACGCCAATCCCCCATGCCCCCGCACTTTCTTCCGGGGCTTCCTCCTCAAAACCTTGTTGAATCCCCTTCATCCGACTTTCATGCGCAATAATCGCGCGTCTGTTCGGTAGCACGCCTCGCTCGCTACCGTGATTGCACCCAACGGAAAATTGCACACACAAGGAGACACTAATAATGAAACGTTCCCTCTTGGCCCTGGCACTGCTGGCGGCAGCTGGTTCGGCATCGGCACAGGCGGTTGGCAACCTCAGCAATCTGCGCGTGCCGCAGGCGCTCGATACCCTTCTGACCGGTAGCAACCGCTTCCAGGGCGGCCTGCTCGGCGGCTTGCCGGCCTTCGCTGCCGGCAACACCACCAATGGCTTTCTGGCTTTCCGCAATGGCGTCAGCGGCTTCGCCGTGACCCTGACCGAAAACTCCAAGCTGGAGAAGATCGGCACCGGCACCGAAACCTTGTTCGTCAAGGGTTATGACGCGCTGGAACCGCTGTATCAGAAGATCGACAATCTGACCGTTCCGCTGCTCGAGCCGTTGAATCCGAAGATTCAGCCGCTGGTGATCGAAGTCGTCGCCCTCGTCGACGGCACCTTCTTCGCGTTGACCGGCTTGCCGACCAGTGCGTACAACGTCAGCACGCCGTCAACCCGCAGCAGCGCCAATTCGCTGCCGGGTCTAGACGGTCTGCGCCTCCGCTAAGACTGCCGCAATGATTGTTGCGTGATGGGCGCCTCAGGCGAATCAGCGCGCTGATTCGCCTGAGGCGCTATCCAGGTTCACAGAATCTGGCGCAGGAAAGTCTTCAGGCGCTCGTGTTTCGGCGCATCGAAGAATGCGCTCGGTGGATCCTCGCAAAGGATCTCGCCGGCATCCATGAAGATCACCCGGTCGGCCACCGCGCGGGCAAAGCCCATCTCGTGGGTGACCACACACATGGTCATGCCTTCAGTCGCCAGCTGCTTCATCACTTCCAGCACTTCGCCGACCATTTCCGGATCAAGCGCGCTGGTCGGTTCATCGAACAGCATCACCGCCGGCTGCATTGCCAGCGCGCGGGCGATCGCCACCCGCTGCTGCTGACCACCGGACAGTTGCGACGGATAGCAGTCGCACTTGTCGGAGAGACCGACCTTCACCAGCAGCGCCCTCGCCCGCTCATCCGCCGCCGCCGCCGACAGCTTCAGCACCTTGACCGGCGCCAGGCTGAGGTTTTCCAGCACGGTCAGATGCGGGAACAGATTGAACTGCTGGAACACCATGCCGACCCGCTGCCGCAGGCTGCGCAGATCGGCGCTGCGCTGATGCAGCACGTGGCCATCGACGACGATCTCGCCGCCGGTGATCGACTCCAGGCCGTTGAAGGTTCGCAGCAAGGTCGACTTGCCCGAACCACTGGGCCCGACGATCACCACCACCTCGCCGGCTTGCACCGACAGCGAAGCGCGCTTCAGACCGAGCACACCGTTCGGATAACGCTTCTCGATGCTGCGGGCTTCGATCAGGACGGGTGTACTCATGGTCATCATCCTTGCGCGGCAAAGCGCTTTTCGAGCCGGCGCACGGCGATCGACAACACGCCGGTCAGCAGCAGATACATCAAGGCGACGACGAACCAGACCTCGAATGGGCTGAAGGTCGAGCTGACTACTTCACGGCCGGCCTTGGTCAGATCGGTCAGCGCCATCACCGAGACCAGCGAGGAATCCTTGATCAGGTTGATCGACTGACCGGCCAGCGGCGGCAGCACGCGCCGGGTCGCCTGCGGCAGAATCACGTGGCGCATGGTCTGGAAGCCGGACAGGCCCAGGCTCTGCGCCGCTTCGACCTGGCCTTTCGGCACCGCTTCGATGCCGGCGCGGACGATCTCGGCCACGTAGGCGCCGGTGAACACCGACAGCGCCACCACGCCAGCCGCGAAGGCCGACAGCTGCAACACGGTGCCGATGAAGAAATAGACGATGAAGATCTGCACCAGCAGCGGCGTGCCGCGGATCACTTCGACATAGAACGCAGCGAGATCGCGCGCCGCCGGGTTCTTCGACACCCGGCCGAGGCCGACCACGAGCCCGAGCACCAGCGCGAAGACCAGCGACAGGGCGGAGATCTTCAAGGTCAGCCACAGACCGATCAGCAACGGGCCGGGGCCCAGCTGATCTTTCTTGGCGAGCACATCGCCCTCGAAAACCAGATCGCCATTGCCGACCAGCACGCGGCTGAAGTCGGTGAAGCTCGTGGTCTCGGAGCTGCGAAGCGCGGTCATCGACAGCTGCTTGCCATCTTCGGATACCGCGACGAAACCATCGAACGGCGCTTTCTGCTCCTCGCCTTCGGTCGAGATCAGGTATTGCGGGATGCGCTCCCAGCGCCAGGTGTAGTCGATGCGCTTGCTGGCGATGTACAGCGACGCGCCGAACACGGCGAGCACCGCAACGGCCAGTCCGTGCCACAACCAGCGGGAAGTCGAATTCGGCATTGCGGGAGGAAGGCACATCCCGTGCCGAAGCCGGGATTGGGGAAGAAAAGGGTCGTCCGGACGATACCGGTTTTGGACTGGACTGTTAAGAAAACGCAGGACTAGTCCGGCAGGCTCAGCGTCACCCGCAAGCCACCGCCTTCGCGATTGCCGAGGGTGATCCGCCCGCCATGCGCTTCGATGATCTCGCGCGCCAGCGCCAGGCCCAGACCGGTGCCGCTGCGCTTGGTCGAATAGAACGGCAGCAGCGCGTTGGCCAGCACCTGCTCGCTCATGCCCGGGCCGGCGTCGCGAACCTCGATGCGCCAATCAGCCCCGACCTGCTGCACCGACAGGCTGACCGCCTCAGCCGGGCTGCCGGACTCGTGGGCGTTGCGCAGCAGATTTATCAGCACCTGCTCGAGCTGGGCGCGATCGAAGCGGCCCTGGCCGTCCGGCACGGAACCATCGATCACGAACGGGCCGTGCTCCTTCAGGCTGTCGACGAAGTCACGCCAGCCGACCTTCTCCAACCGCGGCGTCGGCAGCTTGGCGAAAGTGGCGTAGCCGTCGATGAAGCCATGCAGATGCCTGGCGCGTTCACCGATCGAGCCGAACACGCTGCCGACCCGCGCCAGATCACCGCGCCGCGCCAGCTCGGCACCGGAATGGGCCAGCGAGGAAATCGGCGCCAGCGAGTTGTTCAGCTCGTGGCTGATCACCCGGATCAGCTTCTTCCAGGTCGCCACTTCCTGGCGCGACAGTTCGCGAGTCATGCGCCGCAGCAGCAGCAGGCGATGCGGCTGGCTGGCCAGACGGAACGCCCGGCCGGAGGCGTGATACATCTCCTCGGCACCCTCGATCTCGACACCGAACAGCGCGTCCTCACCGCTGGCGACGGTCGTCCGCAGCGCTTCCGGGCAGCTGTCCAGGATCACCGTGAAGTCATGGCCGTTCATGGCGCGGCCCTCGTTGAACAGATGCCGCGCGGCGAGATTGGCGTAGGCCACGCGGTTGCCGGCATCGGTCAGCACCAGCGCCACCGGCGTGTTCTGGACCACGGTGTCGAGCAGCAATTCGCGCTGCACCAGGCCTTGTCGTTGCTCGCGCAAGGTACTGCCGAGCTGGTTGTGGGCAGCGGTCAGATCGCCGAGTTCATCGCGACGATCGGTGGCCAGCGAGATGCTGAAATCGCCATCGCGATAGCTGTCGACGAGACCGGTCAAGCCGCGCAGCAGCAGCGCCACCGGCTCGATCAGCCAGCGCGCCAGGCCGAGCACGAACGGCAGCGCGATCAGCAGCGCGACGGCGCCGGCGGTCCAGACATCATCGAAGCCGCGGCCGAGCAGCACGCCGAGCGCGATGCCGGCCGCAACGGCAAGCCCGAGTACCGCCGCGAGCTTGCCCTGCAGGGAATGGCGGCGCATTCGCTGCTCCTAGGTCAGGCGCCAGCGTTCTTCAGCAACAGCTGGACGATGCCCCACAGGCTCAGCACCAGGACCAGGGTCAGCACGATCGCCACGGCGATGAACACGACCGGCTTGCCGGCCGAGAAGTCACGCACCCGGTTCTTCTCGCTCTGCACGCCGAAGAACGAAGCCAGTACGCTGAAAATCGTGTCGAGCAGACTCGGCGCTTTGGCCCCAGCCGAGCTCACGGGCGGCTTGTTATCGGGCTCGGGCATCGCGATCAATAGTCCGCCAGCAGCTTGTTCGACAGCACGGCGTCCTCGGCGGACTTGGTCTTGATGTCCTCGGCGATGAATTTCTCCAGCTTGCCGCCGAGCAGCGGAATGCCGCAGCTGACGTTCCAGTTGAAGGCGTTGGTCGCGTTCGGCGTGCCGGACACTTTCATGTCGGCGCTGATCTTGATCGGCACGCCCTTGATCTCGATTTCCAGACGGCCGACGCCGCTGGCCAGATCCCAGGTGTCCTGCTGGATCACCGTGTTGTATTCGGCGAGGAACTTGCGCGCGAAGTCCGGCAGCGAGCTGGTATCGGACTTCTGCTGCGAGCGATGCTTGATCCGGAACTTGTTGCCGGCGGTCTCGCATTCGAGGATCTCGAAATCCTTGACGCCGGCAAGCGTCGCGTACTTCTTGTCGAAGTACTTGCGGTCCGAATACATCTTCAACACCGATGCGGCCGGCTTGTTCAGGCGATGGCTGTCTTCGAATTTCATGGGCGTCTCGACTCGTAAGGAATAGTTGTAGGTCAGCAGCTGCGGTACTCAGACCGCTTCGTCAGCGATGCCCAGCGCCTTGAACAGCGGCGCCCGGGTTTTCAGCTCGGCATCCAGTGTCGCCAGCATGATGAACACGCCGGCCAGGCGACGATGCAGGAACGCGATCTCGCGCGGCGGTACGCGAAAGTAGCGCGACAACGCATTGCGCGCCGCGATGTTGGCCACCCGCATCGGCAGCCGGCTCTGACCCCAACGATAGTCGCCGTTCGCAGTCAGCAGTTCCGGTGGCGTGGTCGGATCGTCCGGCGTATTGAATGGCTCGGTGATCAGCTCGCACATCTCGGCGAAGGCGTTCTGCACCGCGTCGGGAAAATTCGCCTGCATCATGCCGATGTCGACCGCGCCCTTCAGCGTGCGCACGCGATCGTGCAGCGAGGCACCGGCCACGACATCGGCGTAGGCATCGATGAAGCTGCG
>NZ_CAISIQ010000497.1 GCF_903885465.1 uncultured Nevskia sp. | reverse complement strand
ACCCAGTTCCGTTCGGTCGAACTCGAAGCTTTCCACGCGGTGAAAGCAGCCTTCGATCCGCGCGGTCTGCTCAACCCGGGCAAGGCAGTGCCGACCCTGCATCGCTGTGCCGAGATGGGCCGCATGCACGTGCACAAGGGCGTGGTCTCGCATCCTGACCTGCCGCGCTTCTGAACCGATGCCCGACTTCATTGCCCAGGCGCAGGAGCGCATCCGCAGCGCGGCAGCAAACGACACGCCGCTGCGCATCCGCGGCGGTGGCACCAAGGATTTCCTCGGCGGCGAGCCGTTGGGCGATCTGCTCGACACCCGCTTGCACAGCGGCGTCATCGCCTACGACCCGAGCGAACTGGTGCTGACCGTCAAGGCCGGTACCCGGCTCGCCGAAGTCGAAGCGACGCTGGCCGCGTCCGGCCAGTGCCTACCGTTCGAGCCGCCGCATTTCGGCGCCGGTGCAACGGTCGGTGGCTGCGTCGCCAGCGGTCTGTCCGGCCCGCGTCGGCCGTATGCCGGTGCGGTGCGCGACTACCTGCTCGGCGTCACCCTGATCGACGGTCGCGGCGAATACCTGCGCTTCGGCGGCCAGGTGATGAAGAACGTCGCCGGCTTCGACACCTTCCGCCTGCAGGCCGGCGCGATGGGCACCATGGGTCTGATCACCGAGGTCAGCTTCAAGGTGCTGCCGACGCCTGAGGCCGACGAGACGCGAGTGTTCGAGTGCGACGCGCAATCGGCGATCGCGACGATGAATCGCCTGGCCGGCCAGCCGCTGCCCTTGGCGGGCGCCATCCATCACCAGGGCCGTCTGAAGCTGCGACTGGCCGGCAATCCCGCAGCGGTGCGGGCCGCAGTCGCCAAGCTCGGTGGCGAGGCACTGCTGGACGCGCCAGCGTTCTGGACCGTGCTGCGTGAGCAGAAGCATCCGTTCTTTGCTGGCGACGCGCCGCTGTGGCGGCTCGCGGTCAAGCCGACGAGCTTGCCGCTGGCGGCTGAGGACATCGACGAGCTGATCGACTGGGGCGGAGGTCAGCGCTGGCTGCGCACCACGCGTTCGGCAGACGATCTGCGGACGCTGGCCGCGGTCCATGGTGGTCATGCAACCGCATTCCGGCAGACGACGCGCAGCGATGCCTTCCATCTGCCGGCTCCCGCCGTGATGGCACTGCATCGCCGTCTCAAGGCGACGTTCGATCCTGCTGGCATCCTCAACCGCGGCCGGCTTTATCCGGACTTCTGATGCAAACCAACCTTGCCGATTTCATCCGCGACACGCCGCAAGGCCAGGAGGCCGATAGCATCCTGCGCGCCTGCGTGCACTGCGGTTTCTGCAACGCCACCTGCCCGACCTACCAGTTGCTCGGCGACGAACTGGACGGCCCGCGCGGCCGCATCTACCAGATCAAGTCGGTGCTCGAAGGCGCGCCGGTCACCGCGGAGACCCGCGATCACCTCGATCGCTGCCTGACCTGCCGCAGCTGCGAATCGACCTGCCCGAGCGGCGTGCAATACGGGCGGCTGGTCGACATCGGCCGCGAAGTCGTCGAAGCGAAAGTGCCGCGCAGTTTTCCGGCGCGGGCACTGCGCTGGCTGCTGCGGCAGGTACTGCCGCATCCGGCGCGCTTTGCCTTCCTGCTCGGCTTGGGCCGCTTGTTCCGGCCCTTGTTGCCGGGCGTTCTGAAGGACGCCGTACCGGTGGCCCGCCCGGCCGGCCGCTGGCCCGAACCACGCCACGCGCGCCGTATCGTCATCGCCGGTGGTTGCGTGCAGCCCGCGCTGGCACCGGACATCGACAGCGCCGCCGCGCGCGTGTGTGATGCCATCGGCATCAGCGCGGAAGCGGTGTCGATCGGCTGCTGCGGTGCCGTGTCCTACCACTTGAACGCGCAGGCCGAAGGGCTGAACACCGCGCGCATCGCCATCGACCGGCTGTGCGCCGCGCTCGATGCGGGCGCCGAGGGCATCGTCGTCAGCGCCAGCGGCTGCGCGAGTTTCGTCGCCGAGTACGCGCATCACCTGGCGAGCGACCCGGCCTATGCGGAGAAAGCTGCGCAAGTCACCGCAGCCTTGATCGACCTGACCACACTGCTGAGCCGCGAAGCCGCCGCCTTCGATCGTGCCCTGGCGCGTTCACCCGCGAAGCCGGAAGCGATTGCCTTCCACTCGCCGTGCACCCTGCAGCACGGCATGAAGAACAAGGGCAATGTCGAACGCCTGCTGACCGTCGCCGGCTTCCGCACCACGGTGGTCGCCGATTCGCATCTCTGCTGCGGCTCGGCGGGAACGTATTCGATCCTGCAGCCGGCGCTGTCGGCAACGCTCAAGGCCAACAAGCTGGCTGCGCTCGAAGCCGGTGCTCCTAGCCGTATCGCGACGGCGAACATCGGCTGTCTGACGCATCTGGCGGGCGGTGCGAACCGGCCGGTGGAGCATTGGATCGAACTGATCGCCGAGCGGCTGGGGGTTTGAAACTCAGGCGACGACAGGCAGTTTCGTCCGCGGCGGCAGATGCCCGGACTTGAACCAGATCCGGCAGCCGTTACGCGAGAACGGCGTGTGCGAGGAACCGGGCGGCACGCGATACCAGGTGCCAGCCGGGTAGTCGCCGAACTCGTCGCTGAGCGTGCCCTGCAGCACCAGCACTTCCTCGCCGCCGCCGTGGCTGTGGAACAGCGAGGCGCAGCCGGGCGCGAAGTCGATCAGCTTGACCACTTCGCTGCCGAATTGATGAAGCAGGATTTCCTGCTGGCAGGGCACGCGGCCCGACTTCCATTCGGCCTTGCTGGTGTCGATCGCGAACTGGGCGCTGTCGCCGTCTTCGAACTGCCAGAGCTTGACCAGGATCGTGCAGCCGGATGTCGAGCGCGGCACGTGCCGGGAGCCGACCGGATTGCGCACATAGGTGCCGGCCGGATACGCCGCGTGCTCATCTTCGAACACGCCTTCGAGCACGTAGAACTCCTCACCGCCGCCGTGGGTATGCGCGGCGAAGCGCGAGCCCGGCGCATAGCGGACCAGGCTGGTCGCGCGCGCCACCTCAAAGCCATCACGATCCAGAGGTTTGCGATCCACGCCGGCCAACGGTGACGGCGTCCAGTCCATCGCCGTGGTGTCGATGACCACCCGTTGCGTGTAATCGATATTGAGTTTCACGGCCGGCGTTTCAGGGCTTGGCGAGCGCGTGGGCGATCAGCCCGAACACCTTGCGATCGACGACCATGCCGAGATGTGAGCACTGCACTTCGATGTGCTTGACGTGGCGGTTGTGCCGATCGATGCAGGCACCCCAGTTGACGATGCCGTCGTGGCGGTCATAAAGCGCGGTGACCGGCACCGAAATCTGCTTGCCCGTTTCGCGGGCATCGGCGGCCAGCGCCGAGCGGTCCAGGTCCAGGCCCTTTTTCTGATAGCTGCGACCCACCGCGGTGAACTTGGCACCGCCGATCACCGGCGAGCCTAGCGTCACCACCTGGTCGACTAGGTGCGGATATTCGCGGGCCAATTCGCGCGCCATCGCACCGCCCAGGCTCCAGCCGACCAGCTTCACTTTGGCGCCACGGCTGTCGGCGAAGCGCTGCAGGCGCTCGACCAGCAGCGGCTGCAGTCGTTTCAGGTTGCCGGTGTTGCGGCCCAGGCCCCAGCTGATCGCGTGATAGCCGAGCGCTTTCAGGCGCCGGGTCAGCAGAGAGACGGCCAGGTCATCGGCAGCGAAGCCGGGCAGCACCATCACCGGCTCGCCATGGCCGCGCGGCAGCTCGGCGGCGAATGGGCGGGGCAGGAAACTGCCGACCAGTTCCGGCACCACGCGCAGTTCCCAGAGCATCAGCTTGCGCGCCGGCATCATCAGCTTGCGATCGGGTGCGTTCATCGTCGCTTCCTCGTGCTTCAGGTCTTTACAGCCGGCGCCAGCGCTGGCCGTCCTTCGAGTCTTCCACCAGCACGCCGCGCGCTTTCAGATCGTCGCGGATACGGTCAGCTTCCTTGTAGTCCTTGGCGGTTTTCGCGGCGATGCGGGCGGCCAGCGCGGCTTCGATTTCAGTTTCGCTCGGGCCTTCCGATGCCGTGCCGGAGGACTGGCTGAACCATTCGCCCGGATTCTGTTGCAGCAGGCCGAGCAGCGCGCCGGCGTCCTTGATCTGGGCGACCAGCGTGGCTTTCTCGGCGGCATCGCTCGCCTTGTTCAGCGCGCGCGCCAGCTCGAACAGTTCGGCCAGCGCCGCTGGCGTGTTGATGTCGTCTTCCAGCGCTGCGATGAACGCATCCGGTGCCTTGGCATCGGAGGCTGCGACATCGCCGGCATCGCGCAGCGCGCCATACAGACGATCGAGCTTGCGGCGGGCATCGGCGAGCGCTTCGTCGTTCCAGTCGAGCGGCTGGCGGTAATGGCCGGTCAGCAGCGCGAGGCGCACGGCTTCTCCCGGCGCAGCCTTGAGGATCTCGCGGATCAGCAACACGTTGCCGACCGACTTGGACATCTTCTCGCTGTCCATGGTCAGGAAGCCGTTGTGCAGCCAGTAGCGCGCGAAGGTCTTGCCGTCGTGCGCAGCGGTGCTCTGGGCGCGTTCGTTCTCGTGATGCGGAAAGACCAGATCGTGGCCGCCGCCGTGAATGTCGATGGTGTCGCCGAGCAGCGCTTCGGCCATCGCCGAGCATTCGATATGCCAGCCCGGACGGCCGCGGCCCCAGGGCGATTCCCAGCCCGGCTGGTCCGGCGTCGACGGCTTCCACAATACGAAATCGCCCGGGTCCTTCTTGTACGGCGCCACTTCCACGCGGGCGCCGGCGATCATCTCGCGACGATCGCGCTTCGACAATTCGCCGTAGCCGGCGTAGCTGGTGACATTGAACAGCACATGGCCTTCGGCGGCGTAGGCCGAGCCGTTGGCGATCAGGCGTTCAACCATCGAAATGATGTGCGCGAGATGCTCGGTGACCTTCGGCTCGTAGGTCGGCCGGGCCACGCCGAGCGCGTCGAGATCCTCGTGATAGATGTCGGTGTAGCGCTCGGTGATGACCTTGATCGCCACGCCTTCCTTCGCCGCCGCCGCGTTGATCTTGTCGTCGATGTCGGTGATGTTGCGGGTGTAGTCCACGCGCGGATAACGGCGGCGCAGCACCCGCGCCAGCACATCGAAAACCACCGCCGGACGGGCGTTGCCGATGTGGGCGAATGAATACACCGTGGGCCCGCAGACGTACATCGTCACCCGCTCGGGGTTCAGCGGCGCGAAATCTTCCTTGCGGCCGGACAGCGTGTTGTGCAGTTGCATGAGGGCTCGATGGGCGGAAAAGCCGGGCAAGGATAGCTTCGGGGCGTGGCCGTTGCAGGCAAGTGCTCACGGCGCATTTCCTGCAGGCGACAATGACGCCGTTCCGCGCTCCAGACACTCATGACCCTCGATACCTGGCTGGCCTTCTTCGTTGCTGCCTGGCTGATCTGCCTGTCACCCGGGCCGGGTGTGCTGTCCTGCGTCACGGCCGGGCTCAACCACGGTTTCCGCGCTGCGCTCTGGAACATCATCGGCTTGCAGGCTGGCGCGACGGTGACCCTGATCGTGGTCGGCGTCGGCCTGGGTGCGGTGCTCGCCACGTCACCGATCTTGTTCACGGCGATCAAGTGGTTCGGCGCGGGCTATCTGGTTTATCTCGGGATCAAGCAGTGGCGCTCGGCGAGCGCGCCGCTCAGGTTGTCCACGGCGGACGTGCCGCTGGCGGCGCGTTCCGATACACCACGCGCTCTGTTCCTGCGCGGCCTGATCGTCAACTCGACGAATCCGAAAGGCATCCTGT
>NZ_CAISIQ010000496.1 GCF_903885465.1 uncultured Nevskia sp. | reverse complement strand
TCGTCAGTCATGCGCCATTGTTCCAGATCAGGCTGTCACCAGCTCACTCGAGCACGATGCGGAAATCGACCCGGCGGTTCATCGCGCGGCCGGCATCATCGTCGTTCGAGGCGATCGGCTGTTCCTGACCGTAGCCAGTGGTGCTCAGCAGATTGCCGGCCACGCCCTTGCTGATCAGGTATTCGCGCACGGCTGCGGCGCGCTGCTTGGACAAGGTCATGTTGAAGGCGGCGCTGCCGACGTTGTCGGTATGGCCAGCGATCTCGGCCTTGATGTTGCCCTGGCCGGACAGCGCGCGGGCGAAACCATCGAGCACGTTGGTCGCCTGGCCGGTCAGCACTGCCGAGGCGGTTTCGAAGGTGACCGACTGCAGGCTGATGGTCTGCTCGACCGCGCAGCCCTGGCCGTCGACGGCGAGGCCGGCGGCAGTGTTCGGGCACTGGTCGCTGGTGTCGAGCACGCCGTCATGATCGGCATCGCCGTTGTCGACCGCGCAGCCGACTTCGTTGACGACGGCGCCGGCGACGGTATCCGGGCACTGATCCTTGGCGTCCTGCACGCCGTCGTGATCGGAATCGGCGAGGCAATCCTGACGGCCGGTGACCGGATCGACCACCGCCACGGCGCAGTCGGCTGGCGGCAGCGGCGCGGCCTTGTGGCTATGGCCGAACGACAGCGGGATATGCAGGCCGACCAGCGCCTGGAAATCGACCAGGAAGTTTTCGTTCGCCGGCGCCGAGTCCTTGGCGTTGTACTGCGCCAGACCCTTGATCTCGGTGCGCAGTCCCCAGCCCCAATCCCAGGAACCAAAGCGCAGCGGCAGCAGCAGGCCGGCACCGATATTGATTGCCGGATGGAAATGGCTATCGCCGCGCACGTCTTCGAGCACGGCGCCACCGCCGGTCAGCACATAGGGCTTGAAGCGCGGCAGCAACGGTGTCGAGAACTCATACATGCCGAAGTCGCGCACGTAGTTGAGCATCAGCGAATTCAGATAGTCCTTGCGGCCATCGAGATCACGCTTGCGCCCGACGCCGAGGAAGGACAGCTCCAGCGAGCTGTTGTCGTTGTAGGCCCAGCCCGCCGTGCCCTGAAAACCGTAACCGTTCTTCGACTCGCGCTGGCCGTCGCCGATCTCGTAGGCACCGAAGGCGCCGAGGTAGAACTCCTTCTCGCCCTGCTGATCGCCAGCGGAAAGCGCCATCGCCTGCGGTGCAGCCAGAACAGCGGCGCAGCCGAGCAGCAACAGCCAATTGCGGATTTGCGTAGTCATGCGGAAGGCTCAGTCCTGATTTTTTCGGTGGCGGAGTGTAGCGAAACGAGGCGACGCGCTGCCGCTCAGGCAGCCGGTGAAGCACGCAGCGCGCGGGCGCACTCCGGCACCAGCGCCGGGCCGCGGTAGATCAGGCCGGTGTAGATCTGCACCAGATCGGCACCGGCGGCACGCTTGGCGGCGGCATCGGCACCCGACATCACGCCGCCGACGCCGATCAAGGGAAAGTCCGGACCGACCCGTTCGCGCAGCTGCGCCAGGATCGCGTTCGAGGCTTTCAGCAGCGGCGCGCCGGACAGGCCACCGGTCTCGTGAGCGTGCGGCAGGCCGGCGACGGCTTCGCGGGCAATCGTGGTGTTGGTGGCGATCAGGCCATCGATGCCGTGACGGCGGGCGGCATCGGCGATGCCGATCAACGCTTCCTCGTCGATGTCCGGCGCGATCTTGACCAGGATCGGCCGGCGCACGCCGTAGCGCGCGGTCAGCTGTTCGCGGGCATCGCCGAGCGCCGACAGCAGCGAATCGAAGCGGCTGGCCTGCTGCAGTTCGCGCAGGCCCTTGGTATTCGGCGAGGAGATGTTGACGGTGATGTAGTCGGCCACCGCGTAGACCTTGTGCAGACAGGCCAGATAGTCGAGTTCGGCCTGCTCCATCGGCGTATCGGCGTTCTTGCCGATATTGATGCCGAGCACCGCGCGGCGGCGAATGCGGGCGGCGCGCTTGACCAGCGCATCGACGCCCTGGTTGTTGAAGCCCAGGCGATTGATCAGCGCCCGTTCCGAGGGCAGCCGGAACATCCGCGGCCGTGGATTGCCCGGCTGAGGACGCGGCGTCACGGTGCCGACTTCGATGAAGCCGAAGCCCATGCGATCGAAGGCCTCGATCGCTTCGCCGTTCTTGTCGAGCCCGGCGGCGAGGCCGATCCGGTTGCGGAAATCCAGACCCATCAAGCGGGTTGGATCATCGACGATGCGGCCGGACAGCAGGCCGCCAGACGCGGGATGGCGCGACAACATCGCCATGGTGAATTCGTGCGAGCGTTCGGCATCGAGCGCGAACAGTGCGCGCCGGGCCAGTCGGTAACCTTTCATCGGGGAATCAAACCTGCGGAAGCAAAGGGAAATCGTGGGTGCTAGGTATCTGCGCTCAGCACACCCGGCGGCGGGCCGACGCGCGGCCGCAGCGGCGTCATCATCGGCACCGGCACTTTCGGCAGCCGTTCCGGGCTGCGCTTGAAGCGCCACGGCAGCTCGCGCAAGCCCTGGCGCAGCACGTCGCGACCGAGGGTGAATGGCAGCCGGGCGGCGACCTTGGCGAGATCGCCGAACAGCCTGCGTCGGGTGTCGCCTTCGTACAGCGTGCCGTAGCTGCCGACCAGGGCCATCAGCGCCCGCGACAGATGCAGGAAATCACGGCGCAGCACCAAACCGGCCTGCTGGGTGTTGGCCATCAGCTGCAGCACGGTCTGGCCGCGACGATGCAGGCCGTCCATACCACCGGCGCGCAGCTCGCGGATGAAGCTGCGCGGGGTCAGCGGCGTGACGCCTTTCTTGCGCAAGGTGTCGTCGAGCAACTGGCGAATCTCGTGCCAGCGCATGCGATTGTCTTCGGGGTGCGTCGAGATCTGGATCAGCGCGTCGGTGAGCAGCGCGGTGTCGGCGAGGATCGCGCCGGCGAGATAATCCCAAACCGGCCGCCACTTGCCGTTTAGATCGACGACATTGCCCCAGTCGATCAGGTTCAGGCGGCCATCGGCGCCCACCATCAAATTGCCCGGGTGCAGGTCGCCATGCACCTCGCGATAGACCAGCGCGTGGAACAGCACGGTGCAGGTCAGCTGCTCGATGACCTTGCCCTGGAAGGCGCGGCGATCACGGCGCGGCAGGCGGTTCAGCGCTCGGCCGAGGCTCAGCGCATCGCCGAGGTATTCCATCTCCAGGATCCGCCGCGAGCTGCCGTACAGCTCCGGCACCCGCCACAGATCGGTGCCGCGCAGGCTGCGCTGGTAGAAGCGTTCGTGGTTGGCGGCCTCGGCCTCGAAATCGAGTTCTTCGATGAAACCGGCAACGAACTCGTCGACCTGCTCCTGCATCGCGCGCAGGAACG
>NZ_CAISIQ010000495.1 GCF_903885465.1 uncultured Nevskia sp. | reverse complement strand
CGGCCTGACGGTCATCGCCGGCCGCTACGGCTCGCTCGCCGGCTATGAAGTAACGGCTGACAACGCCGCTCCGTTCGTGTCGCGCTCGTTCCTCTTCAATAACACTCAGCCGTTCTTCCACACCGGTATCCGCGCTTCGTACAAGTTCAGCGATCTGCTCCTCGTGCAGGGCGGTATCGTCAACAGCGCGCCGCTGGCGCTGACGGTCGATGACAACGAGCAGAAAACCATCGAAGCGAACGTCACCCTGACGCCGAGCGATGCGCTGCTGCTGTCGGTCACCGACTACTACGGCTTCGACGAGTTCGGCGCGGGCGGCACCACCGTCGGCACCAACATGTTCGACATCGTTGCCCAGTGGCAGGCCACCGAGAAGCTGACCCTGGCCGTCAACGGTGACATCTACAAGGTCGACACCGTTGCCAAGACCCAGGGCGTTGCGCTCTATGGTCTGTTCCAGGCCACGGATCTGATCGGCCTGCGCGCTCGCGTCGAACTCGCCGAACAGAAGTTCAACGGCGGCGGCAAGGACACGTTCAAGGTCTACACCGCTGCGGTGGTTCTGTCGCCAGCCAAGAGCTTCGACCTGATCGCCGAAGCTCGCTATGACACGTCCAACAACGACGTGTTCCTGAACGGCGATGGCTTCAAGGACACCGGCGGCAACGTCGCTGTGAAGGGCATCTTCAAGTTCTGATCGCTTGAGCTGAACGCTGCAAGCAGTACCCGAAAAGGCCGCTCACGCGGCCTTTTCTTTTGGGCGCTCGGCTACAGTGCGGGCGACGCTTCGAACCCCAGCCTGAAATGCCGATTTTCCGATGTCTGCTGGTCGCCGCCTTGCTGCCGATGCCTGCGGCCTGGGCGGGATCGCTTGATCTGCGCACCACGGTGGCCACCGATGAGCTGTTTCGCGGCATTTCGCAGAACAACAGCCTGAGTTTCAGCCTGCGTGGCGACTATCGCTTCGACAATCGCGTCTATATCGGCGCCCGGGCGCTGAACAATCGCAGCCTTGGTGGGGGGCAGGGCGATTTCTATCTTGGCTACAGCCACGCGCTGAACCTGTTGGGCCTGATCCAGGCGACGGCCGATGGCGGCCTGTCGGCCAGCGTCTACGGCGAAGATGACAGCCGTCTCCAAAATCCAGACTACGTCGAGGGCTACGCGAGCCTCGGCGTCGGCCCGCTGAGAGTCAGCGGCAGCTATGCTCCGGATTACTTCGGCACCGGTGCAGCCGGCTATCGCATGGCCGGTCAATTGAAATTGCCGCTGCCGTTTCCAGGCTTGAGCGCCACTGGCGTGATCGGCTTGAATGGCGGTGACGGCGTGCGGCGGCTGATCGCCAGTCGCCAACAGGATGGGCGCGGTGCGCAGTACGCCGATTACATCCTGGTCATCAATCAGGAGTTACCGCTGGCGTTCTCGGCATTCGGACAGGTTTCCGGTGCCTCGGTGAACATCGATGGTTCTCGCGCACCAACCTTCCTGATCGGTCTGCGTTGGCACTACGGCGTCTGATCAACCGGCCTATAGCGCAGCGCCTCAGCAATCTGCGCGGTGCCGACGTCGGTAACGCTGGCCAGATCGGCAATCGTCCGCGCCACTTTCAGTACTCGATGGAACGCACGGGCCGATAGACCGAGCCGGGTCATCGCTGTCTGCAGCAAAGCGCGGCCGGCTTCATCGGGCGCGGCATCGCGATCCAACTCGCGAACGCCGAGCGCGGCGTTGATCTTGCCGGCGCGCGCCAGCTGTAGTGCCCGCGCTGCCTGCACCCGCAGCCGGACTGTCGCGCTTGATTCCGAAGTGACCGGCGTTGCCGAGGTCAGCGCCGTGGCCTCGAGTCGCGGCACGAACACATGTAGATCGATGCGATCGAGCAAGGGTCCGGACAAGCGGCCGCGATAACGGGCGACCTGATCCGGTGTGCAACGACAGCGCGAGCCCTGGCCGACATCACCGAGATAGCCACAGGGGCAGGGGTTCATCGCGGCGACCAGCTGGAAACGGGCGGGAAAATCGACCTGCCGCGCAGCGCGGGAAATGGTGATCCGGCCATTCTCGAGTGGTTCGCGCAGCACTTCGAGGACGGCGCGTTCGAACTCGGGTAGTTCATCGAGAAACAGCACGCCGCCGTGCGCCAAAGTGATTTCGCCGGGCCGGGGATTGCCACCGCCGCCGACCAGCGCCACCGCGGACGCCGTGTGATGCGGGCTGCGGTACGGTCGGCGGCCCCACAGTGCCGGATCGAAACCTCCGTGACCGATGCTGGCGATCGCGGCCACTTCCAGCGCTTCATCCTGGGCCAGCGGCGGCAGCAGGCCGGGCAGGCGCTGCGCCAGCATGCTCTTGCCGCTGCCGGGCGGGCCGGCCATCAGCAGCGAGTGACCGCCGGCGGCGGCGATTTCCAACGCTCGCCGCGCCTGCAACTGGCCGCGTACGTCGGCGAGATCCGGACCGTGATCAGCGGCTGCTTCCAGGATCGGCCTTGGTGCGACGCTGAGACGGTTTTCGTGCAATTCGGTGCATAACGCACCAAGACTGAGCGATCCGTGAACGATTGCGTGCTCGGCAAGCGACGCTTCGCCGATATTGGCCGCTGGTACCAGCAAAGCGCGCCCCATCTTGGCGCATTGCAGGGCCGCGGGCAGTGCGCCGCGCACGGGACGAATCTCGCCGGTCAGGGATAGTTCGCCCAGCACTTCGAGCCCGGCCAGCGGTTCCAGCGGAATCTGGCCGGAGGCGGCGAGCACGCCGAGCGCGATCGGCAGATCGAAGCGACCGCCTTCCTTGGGCAGATCGGCTGGCGCCAGATTGACGGTGATCCGACGATTCGGGAACTGGTAGCCGGAATTGACGATCGCGGCGCGTACCCGATCGCGCGACTCCCGCACTGCCGCTTCCGGCAGACCGACGATCGCCAGGCCGGGCAGGCCTGGCGCCAGATGCACTTCCACGGTCACGGCTTCGGCGGTAAGTCCGTTTTGTGCGCGGCTGTGAATGATGGCAAGCGACAATGGAACGTCCTGGTTGGCAGTTCCGAAGCTTCGCGCCTAGTCGGCTGGACCAGCCGCCTGCTTTTCGAGCGCCTTCAGCCGCTTTTCCAGCGCCGCCAGACGAGTCTGGGTGCGGGCGAGCAGTTCGGCCTGGGTGTCGAAGCGCTCTCGGCTGACCAGTTCCAGGCGATCGAGGTTGGCGCGCAGCACGGCGCGGAAGTTGTCCTCCAACTCGGTCCTGAGGCCGCGCAGCCCGGGGGGCAGCACGCGGCCGAGGCGGGAGGCAATTTCTTCGAGGGCGCGGGGATCGATCATCTTGAGGGCTTGCGGTTGAGCGTCAGAACAGCAGGAAAGCGAAGAACATCAGCAGCGTAGGCGGGAGCGCGGCGATAAACAATCCACCGGCGCCAACGGTCTGGTTCGGGAACAGCGGCTTCAGGATCGCCATGCCGGCCGGGTTCGGCGCGTTGGCGATCACGGTCAGGCCGCCGCCGGTGATGGCACCGGCCACCACGAAGTACTTGAACTCGTCGGACAGGTTCGGCACCTGGGCGGCCAGATAGGTGACGGCGGCGTTGTCGGTAATCGCGGTCAGCATCGTCGCGGCGACGAAAACTTGTTGCGGGTTCAGCGCCTGCAGCACCGGCTTCAGCCACCACTGCTGCAGGCCGCCGATGATCACCAGGCCGGTCAGGAAGCAGGCCACCAGCAGCGCTTCCTTGAGGATCAGGCGGTTCTGGTGCACCGGGTAGGCGTGGGCCCAGAGCAGGAACAGCAGCAACACGCCAAGGAACATCGGCGGGTGGTGGGCGAAGATCACGATGGCGATCAGGAAACCGAGATGCAGCAGGGCCTGGGCGACCGGCACGCGATGGTCGTCACCGGAAGCGTCCTCGGTCGGCAGCTTGCGCAGGGTCGACATGAAAATGCCGGTAACCACCGCGGCATTGATCAGCACCACCGGGACCACCTTGATCGCAAAGTTGCTGAGCATGAAGTTCAGGTCCCAGCCCCAGATGCTCGCCACCATCAATACCGGCGGCGCCGCGAACGGTGTCAGCGCGCCGCCGACCGAGACATTGACGAACAGCACGCCAAGCGTGGCGTAACACATGCGCACCGGCAGGCGATGGCGGAAATGGCTTTCACGCAGCAGCAGCGCCGCCAGGGTCATCGCGCCAGGTTCGGTGATCAGCGAGCCGAGCAGCGGAATCACCGTCAATGCTGCGAAGTAGGTCGCCGCAGCACCCGGCAGCGGCAGCACGCGGGCGACCACGCGGGTGACATTGCCCATCGCCGCCAATACCGGCCGGCTGGCGGCGACCACCATGATCGCGAACACGAACAGTGGCTCGGTGAAGTTGCGGCCATCGACATAGGCGATCGCCGCCGCCGGGCCTTCCACGGCCATGAAGACGGAGATCAGCGCGGCTGCCCACAGGGCGAACACGATCTCGACTTCGGCCAGCGAGTGGATCAGGCCGGCGTGGTGCGGAAAACGGTGGGCGATCTTCGCGACGAAAGCGACCGAGAAGGTGTGCAGCAGCGCCAGGGCGAAGATGGCGG